>NZ_RZTB01000005.1:96388-121602 GCF_003997735.1 Mesorhizobium sp. M7A.F.Ca.MR.148.00.0.0
GTTTGCGGCACTTTTCGGGGGCAGGGGCGTCGATTGGGTCGGCCCGGGGTCGGGCGCCGATGCGGCGATGCAGGCACGCAAAGCCGACGTGGTCGATGCGGCGCTGGCTTTTCATGGCGGCCATCTCGGCGACCCGCTCGAGGCGCTGCGCCGGGTCGGTGGCCGTGAATTCGCGGCGATCGCCGGCGCCATCCTTGCCGCGCGCATGCAGAAGATCCCGGTGCTGCTCGACGGATTGGCCGCGACGGCAGCCGCAGCGGTATTGCATGGCGTCAATCCCACCGCGCTCGATCATTGCGTGCTGGCCAGCCTGTCGCCGGAACCCGCGCATGCACGCGCCGCCCAACGGCTAGGGCTGCGCCCGTTGCTCGATTTGGGCATCAGCCATGGCGAAGGGGCAGGGGCCGCCCTTGCTGCGGGGCTGGTCAAGGCCGCCGCGCTGACCAGTTCGGGCATGGCAGCTGCGGTACGTGGCTAGAGTCTTGCCGGATTACCGCCGTCGAGCCGCCACCGCCGCGGTCGGCAGTGCTGGCAGTTCCTCCATCACCCGGCTGAGCGGGAAGATGGCGATCGCCTCGGTCCCTTCGCGCAGCTTGGAATGAAGTTCGAACTCGCCGCCATGCATGGCGAGCAGCCCTTGCACGATCGGCAGGCCAAGCCCGGTGCCTTGCTCGGCGCTCTTGATGGCAATGGAGCCTTGGCCGAAGGCGGAAAGCACGATCGGGATCTCGTCTTCCGGTATGCCCGGACCGTTGTCCTTGATCGAGATGTATTGTCCGCCGCCCGCCGTCCAACCAACGCGGACACGGATTTCACCGCCGGTAGCGGTGAATTTTATCGCATTCGACAGAAGGTTGAGCGTGATCTGTCGCACCGCACGCTCATCAGCGAAAAGGCGCGGTAGCTCGTGCTCGAAATCCTGGACGACCCGGATATCCTTGTTGCGCGCTCTCAACTCCATTATGTGACAGCAGTCCTCGACGATACCAAGCAGCATCACCGGTTCTTCATTGAGCTGGTAGCGGCCGGCCTCGATGCGCGACAGGTCGAGGATCTCGTTGATCAGGTCGAGCAGATGCTGGCCAGATTCGTGCACGTCATGGGCATAGTCGCGATAGGTGGGATTGCTCATCGGCCCCAGCACCTCGTTCGACATCACCTCGGAAAAACCGAGAATGGCGTTGAGCGGCGTGCGCAATTCGTGGCTCATCGAAGCGAGGAACCGCGATTTCGCCAGATTGGCGTCTTCGGCCCGCCGCCGCGCCTCGTCCGACATCGATTTCGCCGTCTCCAGTTCAGCGATCAGCGCATCCTTTTCGGAGCGGAACGACAACATCATCAGGGACGAGTGGTTGAGATGACGGGCCACATAGGCGAAGAACGGCAGCGAAACGACCAGCAGCGCGGCCATGATCGCCTCGACCGGCATCCATAGCTTGGCGCCGGCATAAGCGTAGAGCGCCACGGGAACGGCAAAGGTCGCCAACAGCGCCCCGCGCAGAGACGAGGTCATCACCGCGGTCGCCGCCATGGCGAACAACAGCACCACGGCTTTGAGGATGTGGAACGGATCGACCTCGCAGACGCTGCAGCCAAGCCACACGAACCATGCCCAGCCGAGACCGCACAGGAAATGGCCGATCAGGAATTCCCGTCCTGCTTGCGAAGGGTTGAGCTCGGAAGCTTCGGTGCGCTCGATGCGCCGCGCCATGAAGGCAACGATAGTGTAGCAGGTCAGGGTGAACAGCGCCCAGAGCCCGATCTCGTTGCCGATTCCGGCCAGCCGGCCGGCCGCCGCGATCGCCAGAACAAGAAGCGGGATGGCGATGGCGCCGCTGGTCATCGCGCGGGCATGGAGCTTCAGCAGTTCACGATCGAAATCGGGATTGCCGGCCTGCTGCGAAAGACGGTCACGCGTCTTGCGCACCGCGCGCGCCACATCGCTGTTGCGATGAGGTTTCCTGCGGTCCACAATGAACTTGTCCGCTGTGTTCGAGCGTTGCAAGGGCATCAAAACTTCAATTTATGCGAGCAGCGGTTTCCAAGTGTTAAGCTACGTTCGAATGATTAACCAACCGTTTGCCATATGAGCCGCTCATGGTCGCCAAGACCGCGCCGGAGATACGTTGCGCGCCCCAGAAGCCTGTGGCGCCGGCTGGTGGATTACGGGCTTGCCGTCATCATCCTCGGACTGCTGATCCTGCTGGCGGCCCGCCTCGACCGGGTGGAGACACGCAAGACACAGGGCCTGGCAATCATCAACGACGGCGATTCGATCACGCTTGGCACTGAGCGTATCCGCATGCGCGGCATCGATGCTCCGGAATATACGCAGACCTGCCGCAAGAACGGCACGGACTATTCCTGCGGCACGCTTGCGCGCCAGTCGCTGGTTCGCCTGATCGCCGGCAAGCCCGTCTCCTGTACCGGCTGGCAGCGTGATCGTTATGGCCGGCTGCTCGGCGACTGCACCGCTGGCGGCAAGGATCTCAACCGCGCGCAGGTCAAGGCGGGCTGGGCGGTTGCCTATGGCGACTTCGAGAGCGAGGAGGCCGTCGCCCAGGCGGGAAAGGCCGGCATCTGGGCGGGAACGTTCGATCAGCCGCAGGATTGGCGAGACAGCCATCACGGCGAAGTCGTCGAGAAGAAGCACGGCACACTGGCGTCGATCGGCGATGCCGTGCGCGAGATTTTTCGCTTCTGGTGATGCGCGTCCTGAAAGCCGAACCGAGAACGAACAGGAGGATGGAATGAAACTCTTCGACGGTGGCCGGGCGCCCAACCCAAGGCGGGTCCGCGTTTTCCTGGCCGAGAAAGGCATCGAAGTTCCACAGGTGCCCATCGACATGGGGGCGCTGGAACACAGGCAACAGGCGGTCAGCTCGCGCAATCCCTTGCAGCGCCTGCCGGTGCTGGAACTCGACGATGGCACCGTCATCACCGAATCCGTCGCCATCTGCCGCTATTTCGAGGAACTGCATCCCGAACCGGCCCTGTTCGGGCGTGGCGCACTCGGCAAGGCGCAGGTCGAGATGTGGCAGCGACGGATGGAATTCAATTTGCTCAGCTGCGTCACGCAGGCCTTCCGGCACACCCATCCGGCGATGAAGGAATGGGAAATCCCGCAGGTCCCCGAATGGGGCGAGGCCAACAAGCCGAAGGCCGTGGCGTTCCTCAGGCTGCTGGACGGCGAACTGGGCAGCCGGGAGTTCATCGCCGGCGACAGCTATTCGATCGCCGACATCACCGGCCTGATCGCTGTGGACTTCATGAAGCCGGCACGCATCAAGGTGCCGGATGACTGCTCGAATGTTTTGCGCTGGCATCAGGCCGTCTCCAGCCGGCCGAGCGCATCAGCCTGAGAATGACTGCCGAACTCGAAAACCTCGTCGCCAAGGTCCGCGCCTGTCGCATCTGCGTGGAAAATCCGGCCGGCAAGCCGTTGCCGCATGAGCCACGACCTGTGCTGCGCCCATCGTCCAGCGCCCGTATCCTGATCGCCAGCCAGGCGCCGGGGACCAAGGTGCATCTGTCGGGCATGCCGTTCACCGACGCCTCCGGCGATCGCTTGCGCAGTTGGCTTGGTGTGACGAGCGACGAATTCTACGACATCGAAAAGTTCGCCATCGTCCCGATGGGTTTCTGCTTTCCCGGCCAGGATGCCAAGGGGGGAGACCTGCCGCCGAGGCGCGAATGCGCGGCGGCCTGGCGCGCACCCCTGATGGCCTCGATGCCGCGGATCGATCTGGTGCTGACAATCGGCATCTATGCGCAGTCCTGGCATATGGGTGCGGCGCGCCGGCCCTCCCTGACGGAAACGGTCATGGATTGGCGCTCCATCTGGGAGAATTCCGTCGGTCCGAAAGTGTTGCCGCTGCCGCATCCCTCGTGGCGCAACACCGGCTGGCTGAAGAAGAATCCATGGTTTGAAATGGATTTGCTGCCTTTTCTGCGTTCGGAAATCCGCTATCGCCTCAGATGATCTTTCAGCAAGAAATCACTCGCCTTTCCATCAATTGGCAGAATTTCTTTCTTGTGAAAGGTCGGAATAAGGGGGAGTATAGCCAATCTATTCCCCTGGGGAGCAAAATATGGACCGCCTCGATAGAAAAATCCTCCGCCTTTTGCAGGAGGACGCGACACTCGCGGTCGCCGACGTCGCCAAGAAAGTCGGGCTGTCGACGACGCCTTGCTGGCGGCGCATCCAGAAGCTCGAGGAGGAGGGCGTCATCAAGCGGCGCGTTGCCATTCTCGACCATGAAAAGGTCAATGTGCGCGTCACCGTCTTCGTGTCGATCCGCACCAATTCGCACAGCCATGAATGGCTGCGGCGTTTCTCGGAAGTCATCCAGGAGTTTCCCGAGGTGGTCGAGTTCTACCGCATGAGCGGTGACGTCGATTATCTCCTGCGCGTCGTGGTGCCCGACATCGCCGCCTACGACGCCTTCTACAAGCGTCTGATCGCCAAGATCGAAATCCGTGACGTGTCGTCTTCCTTCGCCATGGAGCAGATCAAGTACACGACCGAAATCCCGCTCGACTACATGGTGCTGGACAAGGAATCGGGTGCCAACGCTGCCTGAGCTGCAGCAGGTTATCCTGCTTAGTTCTTCTTTTTGTTGAGGAAACTCCAGGGCGAATTCACCGGCAGCGTGACGGTGTCCGGCACGCTGCCGACAGCGACCACATCTGCCTTGCGGACGCTGTAGCCAGACTGGATGACGCTGACGCCGTCGAGGATGAACAGCTGGCTCTTCTCCATGTCCGGCTTCAGCGCGCCGGTGACCGCGACAGGCTGATACGCCTCGGACATTTTGTAGGGATGGGCCGGCGTGACCAAGACAATCTGGTTGGGCGGGGGCGTCGGCATGTGGCTGCACGCACCCGTCCACGGCACCAGCAGGAACTGATAGACGAGATCGCCGTCGCGATCGACCGGCAATGCGTAGCCGGCTAGCTGAATGCTTTTGTCCTGAAGATTGACGGACAGCGTCTCGCCATGGTCGGGCAATTTTGCCGCGATCATCGGCAGCCCGACGTTTTCGGCGGCGGATTGCGTTGCCGGACGCAGATCCTTCCAGAATATGTGCGCGGTCTCGGCCGCGGCATCGGCGGCAGCGGACACAAACAACGCAGTTGCGAGCATTATGGTTGATTTCAGACGATTGCTCATTGGCCGCGTCCCTTTGAAGCTCAAGTAAAGACGCCGCCGTCAGCGACGTCAACGCTCCCGCCGCATCACATGTCGGCAGCCGCATCACATGTCGGCGAGATCCAGACATGCCGGAAAGCGGGTTTCCGCGCCGCCTTTCCTTGCGGCGATCCGCGCCAGCGTCTTGGCATTGGACAGCTCCCTTACCGCGTCCTTGCCGATCCAGCGCGCCGTCCTGTCGGCCGACTGCGCCAGCCGTTCGGCGGCAGCCAGGGCAACACCGTGCATGTCCATCGATCGTTTGCCGATCGACCGAAGCGCCCAGTTCACGGCCTTCTTCACGAAATTGCGGCTGTCGTTCGCATGCGTTTCGATGATCGGCAGGAAGGAGAGGAAGGTCGCCCCTGGCTCCTTCTTCCGGTGGACGACCGACCAGGCCATCATGGCGAAGGCCGTGCGCCGAACGAACTCCCGCTCATCGGCCGCAAACTCGGCGATCAGTTCTTTCCAGGCGTCCGTATCGACAAAGAGATCCGAGACGCCGTCGACGATGTCCCAGGAGTCGAAACTAGCCGCCCATCGTCTTGCATCTTCAGCAGAAAACCGTTTCGGGTCAGCCGTGACGGAGGCGATGAACTGCGCCTCCATGATGCCGGTGTCCCATAGCTCGAAGGCGCGCTCGTGGTTGCGTTTGATCTTCCTGGCGATCTGCCGCTGCATGCCGTGCGTGATACCAAGTGCACGGTCGATCTTGATGCCGTAGCGCAACATGCCGAGGCGGTTCTCCTCCGATCCGATAGCGCGCAGATGGGCGACGATTTCTGCAGCACTGGATTGAGGCGAGAGCTCTGGCACCGCGGAAACCTATTTCTCGAGACGGGCGAGCAGCGAGGACGTGTCCCAGCGCTTGCCGCCCATCGCCTGCACATCCTTGTAGAACTGGTCGACGAGTGCGGTGACCGGCAGTCTGGCGCCATTGCGGTCGGCCTCGGCCAGGCAGATGCCGAGATCCTTGCGCATCCAGTCGACGGCGAAGCCGAAATCATATTTGCCGGCGTTCATCGTCTTGTGGCGGTTCTCCATCTGCCAGGAGCCGGCGGCACCCTTGGAAATCACCTCTATCACCTTCTCGATGTCGAGCCCGGCCTTCTTGCCGAAATGGATGCCTTCGGCCAGGCCCTGGACGAGCCCGGCTATGGTGATCTGGTTGATCATCTTGGTGAGTTGGCCGGCACCGGCCGATCCCATCAAGCCGACCATGCGGGCAAAGGCGTCGATGACAGGCTTCGCTTTGTCGAAAGCGTCCTGCTCGCCGCCGACCATGACGGTCAGCACGCCGTTCTCGGCGCCGGCCTGGCCGCCCGAGACAGGCGCGTCGAGAAACGAAAAACCACCGACTTGCGCCGCCGCCGCCAGCTCGCGAGCGACCTCGGCCGAGGCCGTGGTGTTGTCGATGAAGACCGAACCCTTCTTCATCGATTTGAAGGCGCCTTCCGGACCGGTCGTCACCGAACGCAAATCGTCGTCATTGCCGACACAGGAGAAGACAAAATCCTTGCCTTCGGCGGCCTGTGCTGGCGTCGCCGCAAGGCTACCGCCATGCTGGCCAACCCATTGCTCGGCCTTGGCCTTGGTGCGGTTGTAGACGGTCACGTCATGGCCGCCCTTGTTCTTCAAGTGCCCGGCCATCGGATAGCCCATCACGCCAAGACCGAGAAATGCAACAGATGCCATGAGCTTGCCCTTCAGAAACGGAATTTGCTGCGAGACGTCTAGGCTCTGCGCGCAATTCGTCAAGATGCGCAGGGCAGGATCGACTGGTGCAGCTGAATTTGAAAATAGTCAGCGTTTCAGGTGAACGGTGATCCGGCGCTCGATCCATTCGACGCCATGACGCAATATCTCGACCATCACCAGATAGACGAGCGCGACCCAGATATAGGCCTGGATGTCGAACGAGTTGGCGAAGGCGAGCTTGGCATTGCCCATCAGATCATAGACCGTGATGATGGCGACGATGGCGGAAGCCTTGACCATCAGGATCAGTTCGTTGCCATAGGGCCGCAAGGCGACGATCAAGGCTTGCGGCAGGATGATCTTGCGCAAGGTTTGCAGTTTGTGCAGGCCAAGCGATGCCGCCCCTTCCCATTGCCCTCTTGGCACGCTCTCGATGGCGCCGCGCAGAATCTCGGCCTGATAGGCGGCGGTGTTGAGCGCAAAGGCAAAGACGCCGCAATTGAACGCGTCCTTGAAAAAATCCCAAAGCCCGACCGACTGGAGTTCGACGCGGAACGAGCCCAATCCGTAGTAGACCAGATAGGTCTGGACCAGCAGCGGCGTGCCGCGGAAGAAATAGACGTAGCAATAGGCGAGGCCGGACAGAATCCGGTTCTTGGACATGCGCCCATAAGCGACGGGCACCGACAGAATCGCGCCGAGCACCATCGATATGGAAACCAGCGCGAGCGTAACCCCAAGCCCGCTCAAATAGGCGGGCGCATATTTGGCGAAGAACTCAGGGTTCCAGGCAAGAACCAGATAGCTGACGATGCCAATGCCGAACAAAATCCACAGGCAGACCAGCGCATAACCGGCAATACGCCTGCGTGGCCAGCCGCGCGCCCGGGGCGGGGGCCGTTCGACCATGGTGGCCGCGGCGCTCATCGCTGCGCCTCCCGCCGGCCAAGCGAGCGCAGGATCGCGCTGGTGGCGAAGGACGACAGGACGGCCAGGCCAAGAAAGACCAGCGAGGCGACACCGAAGAACAGGAAAGCATGCTTGGTGACGCGGGCGGCAATGCTAGCGTTGCGCAGCGTCTCGGCCAGGCCGACGACCGACACCAGCGACGTGTCCTTGAGCAGGCTGAGCCAACAGTTTTCCAGGCCGGGGAACGCGATGCGCAGCAGCTGCGGCACGATCACCTTGCGCATGGTCAGCCAGTTCGAAAGACCAATGGCATAGCCGCCTTCATACTGGCCTTTGGGAATGGCGCGGAAGGCGGAAAGAAAAACCTCGCTGGCATAGGACGAGAAGATCAGCGCAAGCACGATCATGCCGGCGACGAAGCTGTTGACGTCGATGGTGGTGTCCGGCCGGAAATACCTGACGAGATGCTGCAGCAGGATCGGCATGCCGAAGAAGAACAGGAAAAGCGTCACCAGTTCCGGCAGGCCGCGAAAGACCGTGGTGTAGATGTTGGCGGCAAGGCGCAGCGATGGTTCTTCGGACTGCTTGGCGAGGGCAATGAAAAAGCCGATCGTCAATCCGATCGGCAGCGTGGCAAGCGCAAGCGCAATGGTGATCAGTGCGCCATAGGCAATATCGTCAAGCCAGCCTTCGGGTCCCCAACTGAGAAGTGTCCATATGCTCTGGGCTGGCATCGACCGGTCTTATCTCCACGGCATTCCTGAGATGAATAGAAGGACGGCGGGGAAATTCCCCGCCGTCTTGACCTTATCAGGACTCGGCGCCGTAGACGTCGAACTTGAAGTACTTGTCGTTGATTTCCTTGTATTTTCCATTGGCGCGAATGGCATCGATGGCCGAGTTGAGCTTGTTGACCAGGTCGGTTTCGCCCTTGCGCACGGCAATGCCGGCGCCAGGCCCGAAGATCTCGACCGGCTGCGGCGACGGCTGGCCGAGGATCTTGCAGCAGGCGCCATCAGGCGAATCCAGAAACTGCTGCAGCACGACGATATCGTCCTCGATGGCGTCGAGACGACCATTGGCAAGATCTGCCTGCTCCTCGGGGCTGCTCGGATAGCCCTTCACGGTGCTGTCGGTGTAGGTCTTCGAGGCATAGTTGAAATGCGTCGTGGTGGTGGCGACGCCGATGGTCTTGCCGGCGAGGTCTTCCTTGGTCACGCCTTTCAGCGTGCTGTCCTTCGGCACGGCGAGCGCCGACGGCGTGTTGTAGTATTTGTGCGAGAAATCGACCTTTTCCATCCGCTCCGGCGTGATCGACATCGAGGCGACGATGGCGTCGAACTTGCCGGCCTGAAGGGCGGGAATGATGCCGTCCCAATCCTGGGCGACGAAGGTGCACTTGACCTTCATCTCATCACAAAGCGCCTTGGCGATGTCGATGTCGAAGCCTACGAGCTGGCCATCGGCGGTAAGGTTGTTGAAGGGTGGGTAGGCGCCTTCGGTGCCGATCCTCAGGGTCTTTTCCTGGGCCTGGGCGACGCCGAGCGTCAGCAGCGCGGCCGATGCGGCAAGCGCGATACGCAGTGAAATACGCATGATGGTCCTCTCTTTATGGTCCCGGCCGTCGTTCCGAACGGCTCTGTGGGGCGGTGCTTTTGACCGCCCGCTGGCGCGATACTCCCACTCTTTCCAAGAAAAAAGCAACTGCAAAACCGTAAAAATGGGCAAGGCTATTCTGCCGTTGCGTCAGCGCTCAAGCAACGAGCCCGGTGGTGCGCTCGATGAAGTCGGCTATCGATTTTGCATCGTCGAGATCGAATACCGGCAGCTGCTCGCCTTCAATCGCAAAATCGGCGGCGACAGCGACGATGTTGGGATCCTCCGCCGAAAGCGGCGTGCGGTCCTTCGCATCCAGCCGGCGGGTTTCGATCTTGTCGTGGGCTTCGCGCTTGTAGCCCTCGACCAGCACCAGGTCGCAAGGGGCAAGCCGCGACAGGACAGTCTCCAATGTCGGCTCGTCCTCGCCGCGCAGCTCGTGCATCAGTGCCCAGCGAACGCCGGAGACGATCGCGACTTCGGTGGCGCCGGCCTGCCGGTGGCGAAAACTGTCGGCACCCGGTTTGTCGATGTCGAAATCATGATGGGCGTGTTTCACCGTCGACACCTTCCAGCCGCGCCGGACAAGTTCGGTGACCAGCCTTTCGGTCAAAGTCGTCTTGCCGGAATTCTTCCAGCCGGTGATGCCGAAGACGCGTCTGTTCATGGCTTGATGCTCTGCAACAGACGCTCGGCAGACACAAGATCGTCCGGTTCGTTGATGTTGAAGAAAGGGTCGATCCCCGCCGATTGCAGAACCGGGAATTCCACCTCGACAAAACCGTGCCGGTCGATGAAAGCCGAAGCCCGCCTGATATCCTCGTCGACCAGAAAGTGCCGCAAGGCATCGCGGCAGCCGAGCGGCCAGAGCGCGAAGGTCGGGTGCCGCTTGCCGGCCGAGCAGGCTACGGCAATCGAACTGGGACTTCGATCGGCGGCCGCTGCCAGACGCTCGACAAGGTTCAACGGCAAGAAAGGCGTGTCGCCGGCAGCACTGACGATCGCTTTGCAAGACGTATTGGCCGCGGCCCATTCGAGGCCGGTCAGGATTCCGGCGAGCGGCCCGGCAAAGCCGGGCACGCTGTCGGCAAGCACCGGCAGTCCAAAGCGCAGGAATCGCGCAGGGGCGCCATTGGCGCTGAGCGCCGGCGATTCTATTTGCGGGGTGAAGCGCGACACGACCTGGTCAAGCAGGCAGCCATCGCCAAGCGGCAACAGGCTCTTGTCGCCACCGCCCATCCGTCTCGACTGGCCACCGGCCAGGATGATCCCCGCAATGTCTCGCTTCATGCCACGAAGCCTGTACGCCAGCCGTCGGAAATCACAAGAACCTTCAATGATCTGGCTAGATTCCGTCAGGCACCATTGTCGGCCCCGTGCTTTCGGCGACGATCTTTCGCCGGCCGACCACACGCTCGCGGTAGAGCGCATAAAGGCCGGAGCCGATGATGATGGTTGCGCCGACGATCATCGGCGGATCGGGGATATCGGCAAAGATGAACAGGCCAAGCAGGATCGACCAGATCAGGGCCGTATAGCGGAACGGCGCGATGAAGGAGATGTCGCCCGCCCGCATCGCCATGATGATGAACTGGTAGCCGATCACCACCAGCACCGCGGCCAGAGCCAGCAGGGCTGTGCTGTCCCCCGTCATCGGCGTCCAGCCGCCCATTGCCGGCAACAGCGCCGCACCGACGATTGTCATGGCAAGCGCGGTCGCCGTCGACACCAGCAATGTCGGAATGGCCTTGGGAATCTGCTTGGTGGCGAGATCGCGCACCGCACAACAGGCGACGCTGGCCAGCGCCGCCAGCGAGTAGATGCTGAACCCTTCAAAGCCGGGTCGCACGATAATCAGCACACCGGCAAATCCGATGGCGATGGCCAGCCAGCGCCGCCAGCCGACAGCCTCGCCAAAGACGAGTGCGGCCCCCATCGTCACCGCCAGTGGCAGCGCCTGCAGCACCGCCGAAACATCGGCGATCGGCAAATGGGCGAGGGCGACGAGGAAACTCACCGTTGCGCCGGCCTCGCTGATCACGCGCAAGGCGACCAGAGGCTGCAGCATCGAGCCCGGGCGGGCGAGAGCGCCGCGCTGCCAGGCGAGCAAGCCGACGAAAAGCGAAGCGAAAGCCCCACGGATCAACATGACCTGCGCCATGTTCATCGATTGTGACGAGTATTTGGTGATGGCATCGTTGAGGCAGAAGCCGGCCATCGCCACCATCATGAACAACGCGCCGCGAATATTTGGTGACAGGGGCAAGACGGCTACCGGTTCTGCTAATGCATGTCGCCCAAAAGTGGACCTCGATTTTTGGGAAACGACACGCATAAGAAACAAAGACCTAAAGCGCGTCGCCTGAATCCATTCAAACGCGACGCGTTTTAGGCAGCAAGCCTGTAACAGCCGGGTATGAAACAGCAACAGCAAAGGGCTGGGCCACAGCCTTGTTTGTGGCTCAGAAGACCACCTGCAATGGCGGCAGACTTACTTCTTCGGCGTCAGCACCTCGGTGCCATTGCCTTCCTTGCCGGCGATGGTCCACAGACCATGCAGCGAGCCGTCGTCCGTCATCTTGTAGACGACGAGGCCGATATCCTTGCCCATGACATAGCCGGCCGAGAAGGCATCATCGTTGCGCATGCAGATGCCGTCGGAAGATGAGCCACCGGTTTCCCAATGGATCGCGCAGGTCGTCCCGCTGGTCAGCGTGATGGTGGCCTCGCCGCCATAGGCCGAGCCGTCGAAGTTGGTGCCGGCGACGGTATAGGTGCCGCCGATCGACTGCGCCGCTGCGGGCATGGCCGCGAGACCAAGCAAGGCTAGAGAAAGAACGAGTTTGCGCATGGTGTATTCCCCCTGTGAGCGAAGATCCGCTTCCAGGGAAAGGGTAGGTTGGAACAGACTGGCCGTAAATCCGGCTGTGGTTCGCGAACAAGACTTTTTCTGGGGTGTGGTCCGAAACTTTCACGACCCCTTGAGACTTGCCGGCGATGGCGCCGACCAGCGGGTCGTATTTCGACTTCAGGGCCGGAGGGTAGTCGACCCAGACCGTGCGGATGATGCCATCTCTCCCAAACAGACGTCGCTCGTAAAAGATATTTCCATCCTTAACGCCCGACAGCACCGCCCAATCGCTGCCGGCCTTGCCATAGGTCACCTTGTAGCCGGCTTCATCGCTGGCCTTCTCGGCCGCCACAAAGCCCTTCGGCGTATCGTTGTCTATGTTGAGGATGCCGGAGCAGATCAGGCTGGCGCCATCGGCGCTCAGCCATTGCTGTCCGTCGCCATTATCGGGCTCCGGCTGGCGATCGGTGAAGATCTCGTCGGGAAAGGTGCAGACGGTGCCGAAGCGCTCGTTCACATAAGTGAACGGCGCGGCGACCGCACTGCTTGCTGCCATTGTCGCAATCGCCAGGAATGAAGAGTGCGGCCGCATGCTCGCCTCGAGTCATGATCCGAAGCGATCTTGCATGAATTTCACGAAAAGATCAGCCGCCGGTGACGCTCATATGGCGTGACACCGATGGGCGGCTGGTGCGGCGGTCGATGATGAAGTCGTGGCCCTTGGGCTTGCGGCCGATGGCTTCGTCTATTGCATCGGCGACCAGCTCGTTGCCTTCGGAGGCGCGCAAGGGCGCGCGCAGGTCGGCGGCATCTTCCTGGCCCAGGCACATATAGAGGGTGCCGGTGCAGGTCAGCCGGACGCGGTTGCAGCTTTCGCAGAAATTATGCGTCATCGGCGTGATGAAGCCGAGCCGTCCGCCAGTCTCGGCGACCTGGACATAGCGGGCCGGGCCGCCGGTCTTGAAGGGAATGTCGGTCAGCGTGAACTGGCGTTCCAGCGACGCGCGCAGCAGCGACAGCGGCAGATACTGGTCGGTGCGGTCGGCATCGATCTCGCCCATCGGCATGGTTTCGATGACCGTCAAGTCCATGCCGCGGCCATGCGCCCAGCGCATCATCTCGGGCAGCTCGGCGTCGTTGAAATCCTTCAATGCCACCGCGTTGAGCTTGACCTTCAGCCCCGCCGCCTGCGCGGCATCGATGCCTTGCATGACCTTGTCGAGATGGCCCCAGCGGGTGATCTTGTGGAACTTGTCGGCATCGAGCGTATCGAGCGACACGTTGATGCGCTTGACGCCGCAATCGGCGAGTTCGGCGGCAAAGCGCGACAGCTGCGAGCCGTTGGTGGTCAGCGTCAGCTCTTCCAGCGCGCCGCTGTCGAGGTGCCGCGAGAGCTGGCGCACGAGATGCATGATGTTCTTGCGCACCAGCGGCTCACCACCGGTGAGGCGCAAGCGCCTGACGCCCTTTTCGATGAAAACCGTGCACAGCCGGTCGAGTTCCTCCAGCGACAGCAGGTCCTTCTTCGGCAGAAAGGCCATGTCCTCGGCCATGCAATAGGTGCAGCGGAAATCGCAGCGGTCGGTGACCGACACGCGTAGATAGCTGATCGTGCGGCCGAAAGGATCAATCATGTCCATGCTTCAAGCGCTTCCCGTGGCCGTGAACGGCTTCGTTATATACCGCTATGTGATACGATCCGGCCTGCCATTCAAGATAGCGCCTCTCGATCTTTGGTAACATCTCTCAGCCGACATCGCATGTCGGTCGGTCTCATCAGGCCTTTTCCCGTTTGGCGAAGCGGCGTAGGGAAGGGCGGATGAGACGGGATCGAACAGCATGACCGCACCGAAAGAGCTCAGGGTCTCCAAGGACCGCAAACTTCTGTCCGTCACCTTTCCCGACCATCGGCCGTTCGAACTGCCGGCGGAACTGCTGCGCGTCGCCTCGCCATCGGCCGAGGTGCAGGGCCATTCGCCGGATCAGCGGGTGACGGTCCCCGGCAAGCGCAATGTGGCAATCCTCAAGATAGAGCCGGTCGGCAACTACGCCGTGCGCATCACCTTCGACGATTTCCACGACACCGGCATCTTCACCTGGAATTACCTGCATACGCTCGGCCACGAGAAGGATGCGCGCTGGGAGGCCTATCTCGCGGAGCTTGCGGAAAAGGGCCTGAGCCGGGACCGCTAGATTGATTCCCCTCGCTGTCGTCAAAACGTCATCGAGATGGCGTAGCGCCGGCAAAGGTCCGGAGGCGAAAACATGTCCGTCATCACCACGGTCGAGCAGCTCGAGGCGCTCTATGGGGTTCCAGGCGGGGCCTCGCTGGTCAAGGAACTCGACCAAATCATTCCCGAATATGCCGCCTTTATCGAAGCCTCGCCCTTTGTCGCGCTGGCGACCAGCGGGCCGGAGGGGCTTGATTGCTCGCCGCGCGGCGATCTCGCCGGCTTTGTGCGCATCCATGATCCGAAAACCCTGATGATGCCGGACCGTCGCGGCAACAACCGCGCCGATTCGCTGAAAAACATCATCCGCGACCCACGCGTCGGCCTGCTGTTCCTGGTGCCGGGCTCCGGCACGACGCTGCGTGTCAATGGCCGCGCTCATATCACGACGGATACAGCGCTGTGCGCATCATTCACGGTGGATGGCAAGGCGGCGCGATCGGTGACCGTCATCGACATCGATTCGGTCTATTTCCAATGCGCCCGGGCCATCGTCCGCTCCGAGCTCTGGAACGCAGCAAGGCATGTCGACCCGAAGTTGCTGCCGACCCCCGGACAGATCCTGGAGATCACCAGCCGCAGGAACATCGACGGCGAAACCTACGACAAGGAATGGCCGGAACGGGCGAAGAAGACGATGTGGTAGCGGGGCCGTCACGCCTCTTTCAGCACATCATAGATCTTGCGCATCTGCTCGCCGATCATGTCGCATTGCTCCGGCGTCGACTGGCTCATCGCCTTCTCGATCAGCGCCATGTGCACTTTCAGCGCCTGCATCAACAGCGCCTCGCCAGCCTCGGTGAGGGCAAGCCGCAGGATGCGCTTGTCCTTCTCGTCGCCTTCGCGGCGCAGCAGGCCACGCGCTTCCAGCTGCGGCAAAAGCATGGTGATGTTGGAACGGCCGACGAGCAGCTTGCGGGCAAGATCGTGCTGCGACATGCCGGGGTGGCGATAGAGGTTCATCAGCACGTCGAGCTGCGCCGGTTTCAAATCGAGCGGCGCAAGCTTCACCGCCAGCGTGCGCTCCAGCACATGGCAGGCGCGCGCCACCGCGACCCAGTTGCGGAAACGCGGGTTATCCCAAGGCAGCTCTTGTTTATTGTTCATCTTTGAACTATTATGTTCATGCTTGAACGTATGGATGGATTTTCACTATGGCATCATTCGGGCTGAAGGTCATCCGGAGCGTGTTCGGTGCGGCAGAGCGTGTCGCGCCGCGGCTTAGCGGACGCGCGGCGTTCGAATTGTTCTGCCGCACCCCGAATGTCAAGGCGCTCAGCGATGGCGAGCGCCGTGCTGTCGACCGTGCGGCCGGGTTCATGACCGAGGCGCGTCATCACCGGCTGAAGACCGCGACCGGCTGCGTCATGGTGCACGAGTTCCGCCCGGAGCCGGGCAGGGCGGCCGCCGGCACGGTGCTCGTCGTCCATGGCTGGCGCTCGCGCACTGAATATATGCGCGCCTTGATCGAAGGTTATCGCGCCGCCGGCCACCGGGTCGTTTCGCTTGACCTGCCCGGCCACGGCCAGTCGCAGGGCCGGCGCTTGAACATGGTCAATGCGGTGGATGCGGTGCGGGTTGCCGGCGAATGGTTCGGCCCCTTCGTGGCAGCGGTCGGCCATTCCTTCGGCGGCGCCGTCGCCGCCAACGCCATCGCCGGTTCGGTCAAGAACATCCCGCCGCTGGCAGCCGGACGCCTGGTGCTGATCGCGGCGCCAAGTTCCCTGCCGGCGATCTTTGCCGACTTCAGCCGCATGCTCAATGTCGGCCCGCGCTCGCAAGCCGCCATGGCGGACCGGGTCGAGCATCTTTCCGGCCGGCCGCTGCACGAATTCACCGGCGACCGCCAACTTGCCCAGGCGCCGGTGCCGACCCTGGTCATCCATGCGCAGGACGACCGCGAAGTCTCGGCCGATCATGCTAGGCGCTATGCCGGCGCCGGCGGCCATGTGCGGCTCTACTGGGCTGACGGGCTCGGCCACCGCCGTATTCTCGCCGACAAGGGCGTGGTCGAACGCGCGGTCGGCTTCGTGGCGAATCGCGAGCCATTGCTGCTGCACTGAGCGGCGGTCGAGATTATTTCTTCTTCTCACCGGGTTCGACCGGCAGTCCGGCGGCCTTCCAGGCGGTATAGCCGCCAAGGATGTGCTTGACCGGCGAAAGCCCCATGTCCTGCGCCGTCTTTGTGGCCAGCGCCGAGCGCCAGCCGCCGGCGCAGAAGAACACGAAGCTCTTGCCCGAGGCGAAGAACGGCTTGTGGTAAGGGCTTTCGGGGTCGATCCAGAATTCCAGCATGCCGCGCGTGACATGTTTGGCGCCCGGAATCCGGCCGTCGCGTTCCACTTCGCGGGGATCGCGCAGATCGACGAAGATGGTGTCTTCATCGTCGAGCAGTCCGGCCGCTTCCTCCGGCGAAACCACCTCGATCACGGCGTTCGCCTCGTCCAGCAGCTCGCGATAACCCTTTTTCACGCTCTCATCCCTCCCGGCCTTGCCGGCCCTAGCATTGCTGGCAAGTCAGAATTTCGAGCACACCAGCCGGCGTTTGTCACGCCGCGCTGCCGCCGGCCAGCGTCTTCCAGGCTGCCATGGCTCCGGCAACCGTCGCCAGCAGGGCATCGTGTGAGGCGCCGTCGCGCGCCTGGATCGACATGCCGTGCTGGACCGTGGCGAAGAAGGTCGCGGCGGCGCTCGCATCGAAATCCGCCGGCAATTCGCCTTCGGCAACGCCGCGCTCCAGACGCTTCTGCAGGGCAGTGTGGTTTTCGGCGCGACGGCGGCGCAGATCGTCGCAGATGGCGCCGCGGCTCGAATCCTGATGCAGCGCGCCGAGCGTGATCAGGCAGCCCTGCGGGCGATCGCTCTGCGCATAGGCCTTCGCCGTCAGGCTCAGGAATTGTTCGATCGCCTGCCGCGCGGTCGGAGCTTCCTCCAGCGCCAGCCAGATGTCGGCACCCTCGGTGTGCGAGTAAAAATCCGTCGCCTCCAGGAACAGCGCCTCCTTGCTGCCGAAGGCAGCGTAGAGGCTGGGCGAGTTGATGCCCATGGCGGCGGTCAGCTCGCTCATCGATGCGCCTTCGTAACCACGGGCCCAGAACACCTCCATCGCTCGGCGCAGGGCTGCGGTTCGATCGAAAGTGCGGGGGCGGCCTCGTTCCGACATGATGCCCTTTTCTGTGTTGATCGATACATAATTAAGTTGACGCCGACGGGCAAGGCTGACAGATATTTATGTATCGATCGTTACAAAAGGAGAAATCGATGTCATCCAACCAACTGGGCGGCAAGGCCGCGCTCGTCACCGGCGGCAGTCGCGGCATCGGTGCGGCGATTGCGCGACGGCTCGCGGCCGACGGCGCCAGTGTCGCGCTGACTTATGTGCATGGCGAGGAGCAGGCCCGCTCGGTTGTCGCCGAAATCGAGGCCAAGGGCGGCCGCGCCATCGCGATCAAGGCCGACAATCGCGATGCGGTGGCCATAGACAAGGCCGTCGATGACGCAGTGACCGCCTTCGGCCGGCTCGACATCCTGGTCAACAGCGCCGGCATCTGGCGGGCCGCCCCCATCGACACGCTGTCGCTCGCAGATTTCGACGAGACTATGGAGGTCAATCTCCGGGCTCCATTCATCGCCTCGAAGGCGGCGGCCGTGCATATGGGTGAGGGCGGCAGCATCATCTCGATCGGCAGCAACCTTGCCGAGAGGGCGACCGACGGCAGCCTCACGGCCTATTCGGCCAGCAAGGCGGCGCTGGTCGGCCTGACCAAGGCGCTGGCGCGCGACCTCGGCCCGCGCGGCATCACCGCCAACGTCGTCCATCCCGGTTCGACCGACACCGACATGAACCCGGCCGACGGCCCGCATGCCGAGCATCAGCGCCGGAAAATGGCAACACCGCGTTTCGGCAAGGCCGATGACATTGCCGGTATGGTCGCCTGGCTTGCAGGCCCTGAAGGCCGCTTCGTCACCGGCGCTGCCCTGACCATCGATGGCGGCGCCAACGCCTGATCCCGAGAGATTTCCGGCTGGGGCGGAACAACCCTCCGCTCCAGCCGTCACGATCTTGTGAAACCGTTCTGCAACAGGCTTTCCAAAATTTATGAAAGCTTAACGAAATCGGTATGAATCAGTATAGTCGCGCCTTACATCCGCCATGCGGTGAGCGGGACGATCTAGCGTGCGGAACGGGAACCGGTTGCGGCCGGAGCGGGTGATTCATGAAATTCCTCGGAAACAAAGCAACCGTGATGCCGCTGGTGGCGATCGCGGCAACGCTGGCTTTCGGTGTACCCCAGGCAGGCGCGCAGGGGCTGTTCGACATGCTTTTCGGCGGCGGCGTAAAGCATGCGCCGAAAGGCGAGTTTCCGCCCCCGCCACCGAAGCACAAGCCAAAGCCGAAGGCTCCGGCCAGCGGTGGCGGTGGCGGCGCGAGAATCAGCAGCCCATCCTATTACACCTACAAGGCGGACCGGCTGGTTCGCGTCGACTTCTCGGCGCTGGCCCCGACGCCAGAGCCGGCGACGCCACAGGATGCGGCTTTCGTGCCGTCGGCAACGGGCGGCGCGTTTCGTGAAGCGGTTGCCAGCTTGGGTGACTACGAACTCTTAGCCGAGCCCGACATCGCCAAGGCGCTGATCGCGTATTACTCGGCCAATCCGGATTTCATCTGGATAAGCGGAACCAGCCTCAACAGCCGTGCGCAGGATGCGGTTCGGGTGCTTGGCGAGGCTTCAAGCTATGGTCTCACGCCCGCCGACTATACGGTCGAAGTGCCCGCTGCCGGCGCATCGACGACTGACGCCAATGCGCAACTGAAAGAACTCGTCCGTTTCGAGATGGCGCTTTCCGCGCGTGTGCTGCGCTATGCCCATGACGCCCAGAACGGCCGCGTCGATCCCAACCGCATGACCGGCTACTATGATTTCCCGGCCAAGCCGCTCGACTTGCAAGGCGTGCTGAGGACGCTGGCGCATACCCAGCAAGTGCGCACCTATCTCGAATCGCGGCATCCGCAGAATGCGGAATACCAGGCGCTGCGCGTCGAACTCGAATCTCTGCAGGCCAGTGCGGAAAACGAAATCGTCGTCGACCCCAAACTGTTGCTGAAGCCGGGCGAAACCAGCCCCGAACTGCCGAAGCTGCTGACCTTGATCGCGCGCAATCTCGATGACGAGATGGGCGGCGCCTATGGCGAGATCCTGTCCAGGCTGGCCACCAGCGAAGTCTATGATCCGGAACTGGTCCCGGTCATCAAGGCCGTGCAGCAAAAGGCAGGCATGAAGGGCGACGGCGTCATCGGCCCGCGCACCGTCGCGACGCTGGCCGGAACATCCAAGGCCGACAAGCTGCTGAAGGTGGAAGTGGCGCTGGAGGAACTGCGCTGGCTGCCCTCCGATCTTGGCAGCCCGCGCGTCTTCATCAACCAGCCGGCCTTCACCGCGAGCTACATCGACAATGGCGAGGAAAAGCTCAAGACGCGTGTCGTCGTTGGCCGGACCACCAACCAGACCTCCTTCTTCTACGACCAGATCAAGCAGGTCGATTTCCATCCCTATTGGGGCGTGCCGCAATCGATCATCGTCAACGAGATGCTGCCGAGATTGCGCAGCGATCCGGGCTATCTCGACCGGTCCGGCTATGAGGTGACGGATTCGCGCGGCAAGCGCATTCCTTCGTCGGCGGTCAACTGGGGCGCCTATGGCGCGAACATCCCCTACAGCGTGCGCCAGCAGCCGAGCGAGGCCAACGCGCTGGGCGAGTTGAAGATCCTGTTCCCCAACAAGCACGCGATCTACATGCACGACACGCCGCAGAAATCATTCTTCCAGCGAGATATGCGCGCGCTCAGCCATGGCTGCGTGCGGCTGCAGGACCCGCGCGGCATGGCGGCGGCGGTGCTTGGCACCTCCGTGGACTATATCGCCGAGAAGCTGAAGCACGGCCACTCGACCGAGAATGTGACACGCACGATCCCGGTCTATGTCGCCTATTTCACCGCCTGGCCTGATCTGTCCGGCAAGGTCGAATATTTCGGCGACGTCTACGACCGCGACTCGCGCCTGAAGCAGGCTCTGGACGCCACGGAGGCGGTTCGCTCGCCTTCGAGTTGATCCAGGGCTTTCGGTAGGCCGTTAACTCATAAATACGGCATGACCGAAAGCGGAAAGGCGGCCGAGAGGGAACGAGGAGCGGCGGCTACCGTTATCGAACAAGCTCAAAACGCAACTGTGATCCTGTTTCGGCAGGGACGAACGATGTTGAGCGCTCGAAGCGGAGGCGCCTATGTCGAGCCATTATGCGATTCTCGAAGCCCCCTCCACGCTGGGCCTGGCGACCGACGGTGTGGAGCGCTTGCCTGGCCGGCTCCTGGACCTTGGCCTTGCGGAGCGCATCCAGGCGCGCCGCGCCGGGCGGCTGGCTGTGCCTGCGAAGGACCCGACGCCCGATTCCGAGACAGGCACCCTGAACGCCAGGGCAATTGCGCAGTGGTCGCCCAAGCTCGCCGACGCCGTGGAAGCGGTGCTTGACGCAGGCGGGTTTCCAGTGGTGCTGGGCGGGGATTGCACGATCGTGCTGGGCTCGGCGCTCGCGTTTCGACGGCGCGGCCGCTACGGCTTGCTCTTCATTGACGGCAACGCCGATTTCTTCCAGCCAGAGGCGGAACCCAATGGTGAGGGTGCCTCGATGGACCTCGCCTTCGTCACCGGCTACGGTCCCTCGCTTCTGACCGACATCGAAGGTCGCGGTCCTCTGGTCCGCCCTGAAGACGCTGTCGCCTTCGCGTATCGCGATCACAAGGATCAGGAGGAGTACGGAAGCCAGCCGCTCCCCGAGGAGCTCAAGGTGCTTGACCTTCCCACTGTGCGCGCGACGGGCATCGAGGCCGCCGCACGCGAAGCGGTCGATCACCTGACGAGAGCGGAATTGGACGGCTTCTTCATCCATCTCGACGCCGACTGTCTCGACGATGTCATCATGCCGGCTGTCGATTTTCGCGTGCCAGGCGGGTTGTCGTGGGACGAGTTAACGGCCGCGCTCCGGCTTGCCTTGGCGAGCGGCAAGGCAGTCGGCCTCGAGATCACCATCTACAATCCGCGCCTTGATGAGGACGGCAGCGCCGGACGCGGCCTCGCCGACGTACTGGCCGCTGCGCTCGGAACAGCAGCGCCATGACGATGACGAGCCATGCCTGCTCTCGGGCGCAGCAAGAAGCGACCGATTTGAGGTCGTTTTTCTACTGCCTTCATATTGCGGCGGAATCTGTTTCAAGGTTCCGCATGAGCCGATCGGCGTGGCTCCGCGATTGTGAGTCTGCAAGCTAGTAGCGCTCGAACAGTGGCCGCCGGAAGCCGGCGTCGCGCCCGGCGATCAGCCAGTAGAGCAACCCGGCGACAAGGCCGGCAGCCGCGATGATGCCGATGTCGACCCAACGCTCCGGGTCCATATCCTCCGGCGCGCTCGGCCAGATCAAGGCGAAGCCGCCGACCGCGGCGCCGGCGCCGAAAACCATGTGCAGCAGGACATTGCGCAGCGAGAAGAACTCGGCGATCAGCGCGAAGATCAGCGTCTGCAGCGCGGTCACCACGATGGTCAGGAAATAGACGAACATGCCGAGCGGCGGCACCAGCAGCACCGCGATCGGCGAAACGCCCATGACGTCGAAATAGCTGGGCGCGTTGGGCAAAGAACTGAGCACGCCATAGATCACCGCGATGGCGATCAGGCCGACCAGCACCGACACGAAGTAGCCGGCCAACATCATCAATATGCGCTTCATCACGTGCTTTGCCGTCGCCATCCCCATCCCCCAATGCGGCGCCTGGAGCAATTCCAGGAAAAGTGTGAACGGTTTTCCGTCCGGAATTGCGTCAAAACAAAGAGTTAGAGTAGTTCACCGTTTCCATGAAACGTTGAACTGCTCTGGCGCGACAGTCAGCCATCAAAGCGGGACAGACGCAAGGGGAGGCGACGGTTGGCAAGGGCAATCGCTTCGGCCAAGTCCGACTTGTGGCGGAAACCATCAATCACCGAGATCGGCGCCGCCCCTCATCGCCCTACCGGGCGTTCGTTGTTCGAAAAGCCAAGCAGTTGGCTTTTCGTCCGCTGCGCGGACCACGCCCCTTCTCCCCGTATAGTGACGGGGAGAAGGGGGCTGGCCGCAACGCCGGCGCCATCCTTGCCTTGCAAAGGCTGGTGATTGGCGAAACCATCGATGACAGCGTCCCTCTGCCCGTCACTATACGGGGAGAGGATGCCGGCAGGCAGGTGAGGGGCAGCGCCAGCGCCGGGAAGGGCTGGCTAATTTGATACGACGAACCCTATTTCGGCTCCGCCGTCACAGGATCGTAGGTGATTTCAACCTTCGCCTTGTCCGCCGTGTAATAGGTGACGGTGTAGGCGCCGCTGTCCCAGTCGACCTCGTCCACATAGCGAAAGCCGTCGCGCTGCTCGACCTTGGCGATGATCTCCGACAGCTTCTTGGCATTTGGCGGCGGCAGCGGCTTGTCGTCCGCGGCCAAGGCTGCCCCGCCGGCGAGAAGAACGGCGACGCTGGTCGCCAGAAGCAATCTGGACATGGCTTTCCCTCAAGTTTCGTCGGACAGAAACTCGCTGGCGTGCCGGTTTGTTCCGCAGCCGGAATGCGTGCCGATTCAGTCCACCGGTTTGCAGCTGCCCGAATGAGGGCCGCCGCCCGTTTGACTTACGCGGCGCGTCGTTGAGCGGGGTGGAGACCTGAACGGGTTCGGCGAGGGTCGACGGCGGTCACGATGCTGTGGTGGTGATCGCAATAGACGCGATCCGCCGAAGTTGGCCCGGCACAAAAACGATAACCGCCGGGCACTGACCGGTCTTCGCTCACCGGGAAGCGGCACTGATAGACGCCTAGCTGAATGAGGGGGACGTCTTTCGAAATCGGTCTGATATTTTCAGGCATGGTTTTTCAGGTTCCTGGTTCATAGCCATTGCCGGCTGACGGCCGCTGTGCGACCGCGTCAAAGCGAGCTTCTCTCGTTTTGGAGGGCTGTGGGTCACCATATGGTGTTGGTCGCGGTGTCAATGAAGCCCCGAAACCCTGCTTTCGCAAGCCAGTCATTGCGACTTAAGGCCACACCGGCTGCTGGGCGGGCGGGCTATGAAGCGAATACATTTTGTCAGCAGACAGTGTGGTCGCGCGCCGGAGCATCTCTTCGAACCGTTGCGCCGGTGCTATGGTGTGCCTGCATGATCAGACAGCAGGGATATGAGGCATGCCCGAAATCACCCGCCGTACACTTCTTGCGTTCACCGCCGTAGCCTCTGCCATTGAACCGAAATTTGCCGAAGCGGAAGGGGCCTCACCCGAATTGCGGGCGCTGATCGGAGCCCATGAAGCCAGCTATGCCGGGCTTCACAGGGTTGTTCATCGAGCGGGCAGCAGCAGCCACGAACGCAAGACGGCAGACCGGATTGAACAGGAAGCCTTGCTGGCCATCTGCTCCTATCCGGCGATCAGCCGAGGCGACCGCCAGGCCAAGGCCGATTACCTGTTGACCGCTGAGGCTCGGGGTGAACTCGACCTGGAAGAGCACATGCAGGCCATCCTGCACGCGATGAAGCGCTGATCGCGGCTCGTGCATCTCCAGACATCGCCGACTTCCGTAAGGATTTTGGTGGGCGATGCAGGGATTGAACCTGCGACCCCACCCGTGTGAAGGGTGTGCTCTCCCGCTGAGCTAATCGCCCGCTCGTTGCCCGAAGGCCAAGCGAGCCGCGATATAAGGGAGGCAGGTGCGGGAAGTCAAGGCGGTGTCCAGCGTTCTGATAAGGATCAGATTTGCTGCCCTCACAGCCCTGTCTGCGACGCGGCGCCGGCCGCCTTCCGGTCAGTTTCCAGCCGCGGCGATCAGCCTTTGCGCCAGATCGAGCGTCAGGGCGTCGAAAAGCGAAATCACCGCCGAGGGTTCGAATTCGCGCACATGGCGGTCGGTGTAGCCGAAATCGACCGCCACCACGGGAATGCCGGCGGCTTTTGCCGTGTCGATGTCGGTCTGCGAATCGCCGACCATCAGCGCGCGGTGCGGGTCGCCGCCGGCCAGCTTGATGGTCTCGATCAGATGGCGCGGGTCGGGCTTGCGGAAGGCGAACGTGTCCTGGCCGGCGATGGCCGCGAAATGTTTGCTCAGGCCGAGCGCCTCGATCAGCGCCAGCGAGTTGGCTTCGTATTTGTTGGTGCAGATGGCGAGGATATAGCCGGCCTCCTCGAAGCGCGCGATCGCCTCGACGACACCGGGGTAGGGGCGCGACTTGCCGGGGATGTTGAGCGTGTAGTGGTCGAGGAAAAGTTTCAGCAGCCGGTCGTGCTCCTCGACGGCAAGCGATCGCTGATGGGCGGCGTGCGCCCGCTCGATCATCACCCGGCCGCCGTGACCGACAAAACGCCTGAAGCCGGCTTCGTCGACCGCCGCGATCTCGCTGGCGGCAAGGCTGTGGTTCAGGCTGTCGAGCAGGTCCGGCGCTGTGTCGATCAGCGTACCGTCGAGGTCGAACACGATGATCGGTCGGGTCATGGTCTGTCCTGGGCAGGTGTGCAATGCGCAGGCGATAGCGGCTGCGGCGCGTCATGGCAAGCTGACTGGGGGCAAGCCGGCTTGGCAATCGCTTCAGACCGGTGACAGTTTCAACGTGTGGCGGGACCACCAATTGTGGAAGCCGGCGCTGCCGCTCATCGCCCTGCCGGGGACTTCTCCCCGTATAGTGA
>NZ_RZTB01000600.1:0-261 GCF_003997735.1 Mesorhizobium sp. M7A.F.Ca.MR.148.00.0.0
GCATGGGGACGAAGGACATCGGCACGGTGTTTTCCAACTGGAACAAGGGCCGGCTCAACTCCTACCTGATCGAGATCACCGCCAAGGTGCTGGCATCAGACGATCCGAAGACCGGCAAGCCGGTGGTCGACATCATCCTCGACCGCGCCGGCCAGAAGGGCACCGGCAAATGGTCGGTCATCGAGGCGCAGCAACTCGGCATTCCGGCGACGGCGATCGAGGCGGCGGTGGCGGCACGCGTTCTATCATCGATCAAGGACG
>NZ_RZTB01000601.1:0-261 GCF_003997735.1 Mesorhizobium sp. M7A.F.Ca.MR.148.00.0.0
TTTTATCTCTACAAGCCTGCTGACGAGGCGAAGCCTTCGGTCGAGCCCGAGCCGAAGGAGTAACTGATCGCATCGTTGGCGACTAGCTTGCAGTGCTTCTAACTTCGTCATCCTAGGGCGGAGCAAGGAGCGCAGCGACGCAGCGCAGACCCTAGGATCCATGCCATGACTTTGAAGCTGGTGTGACGGGTGCAGAATCCGCTCCGCTGTGCTCTTCGGCCGAGGCAACGGCATGGATCCTAGGGTCTCCGCGACGGAGCT
>NZ_RZTB01000602.1:0-261 GCF_003997735.1 Mesorhizobium sp. M7A.F.Ca.MR.148.00.0.0
GGGAGAAGTGAGCCGGCCGCAGCCTCGAGGCCTGTCTTGTGATGCTGGAGATTGGCGAAATCGGCGATGACAGCACCCGTCTCTCCGTCACTGTACGGGGAGAGGATGCCGGCAGGCAGGTGAGGGGCGGCGCCAGCGCTTGAAAGGGGAGATAGGGCGCTGCCATGGCGCTCGAATCAAGCCGAGGCGGCTTCATTCGGGGGTTATCTCGAATCCGGTTCCGGACACGCTTTCGCCGAAAAACGACTTTGGTGAATGTCG
>NZ_RZTB01000603.1:0-260 GCF_003997735.1 Mesorhizobium sp. M7A.F.Ca.MR.148.00.0.0
ATCTGGTGGGTGGTGATCCCTATGGCGGTTCCTCGACCATCGACCAGTCCTTCCTGTGGCGGCCGTTCAAGAGCAGCCGCAACCAGCAGACCGGCATCAAGAACCTCTACCACATAGGCGCCTCGACCCATCCGGGTGCGGGTCTCGGCGGCGGTTCCGGCTTTCTCCTGGCGGGGAGGCTGTGATGGAAGAGAAGGTCGCGGAAAAGCGCCAGCGCATTTCGACCCTGGGGCAGATCGGCCTGCAGCAATTCGCGCCCT
>NZ_RZTB01000604.1:0-260 GCF_003997735.1 Mesorhizobium sp. M7A.F.Ca.MR.148.00.0.0
CGCGCAGCCATTCAATCCTGGATGTCATCAACGGCTCCGGTTTCGTAGGGCGGCTCATCGTTTCACGGAAACGTTGAACCGCTCTATCTCTTTGTTTTGTCGCAATTCCGGGCGGAAAACCGCTTCACACTTTTCCTGGAATTGCTTTGGCGGACGATAGGCAAGGTGCTGGCGACAAGCAAAGTGAATTGTTGGTCATGTTGCCGGCAAAGGCGGCGGCAAAGAGGCCGGCCCATGGATGTCCGGCCAAGGATACGAGG
>NZ_RZTB01000605.1:0-260 GCF_003997735.1 Mesorhizobium sp. M7A.F.Ca.MR.148.00.0.0
TGCCTTCCAGGTCGCGCAGGATCTCCATGGCACGGATCTTAGGCGCGCCAGTGATCGAACCGCAAGGAAACAGCGCCGCGAAGATCTGGCGGATAGAGAGACCCGGCAGCAGTTTGGCCCTGACGTCGCTCACCATCTGATGCACGGTCGGGTAAGTCTCGATGCGGAACAGCGCCGGCACGTCCAGCGTGCCGACCTCGCTGATCAACGAGATATCGTTGCGCAGGAGATCGACGATCATGCGGTTTTCGGCCTGATTC
>NZ_RZTB01000606.1:0-259 GCF_003997735.1 Mesorhizobium sp. M7A.F.Ca.MR.148.00.0.0
CAGGGGCAAGAGCAGGTATTTCGCGGTGGCATAGTCGCCACCGTGGCCTTCAACCGGCCAGACGTGATCGAATGGCAAATCCACCTGGTGCGCCGATACCTGGCCGAGCACGAAAGCTACATCGTTTTCGACAACAGCAACAAGGACGATGCAAGGGAAGCGATCCGCGATCTCTGCCGTCGCCAGCATGTCCCCTATGTCGCCTTGCCGAAGAACAGGCTGGTCGTCAGCAGATCGCACGGTCAAGCGCTCAACTGGA
>NZ_RZTB01000607.1:0-259 GCF_003997735.1 Mesorhizobium sp. M7A.F.Ca.MR.148.00.0.0
TCGAAAAAATCCTGATAATCAAAATTCGGACTGTCAGTGCCGGACATTTCCGGGTTCTTGAAGGCGACAACGTTCGCCTGCGGCAGTTCATTCATATTTCTGGCCCCAATATCAATTTAACCAGCTGTAACGTAGCTTGTGCCGGTATCGTTCCAAAGTCGCCGTTTTCGGGTGTTGCACGGCCGGCCAGCTTACCATTCTTATCGCACGCACCTTCATGCCAAGTCCTTGGTCGCTTACCACGAAACCTTGATCGCCC
>NZ_RZTB01000608.1:0-259 GCF_003997735.1 Mesorhizobium sp. M7A.F.Ca.MR.148.00.0.0
CCGACATGCGCGGCCGCTATCCCAAGCATGTCTGGCCGGAAAACCCGCTGCTCGCGACCGCCACCGCCCGCGCCAAACCCAGAGCATGATCCCAAAAAGTGGAAGCCGGTTTTTGGAAAAGATCATGCTCAAACAAGAAGTAGAGCCCCGTTCCGACTCCTCGGATTGGGGCGGTACCTAGCGTTTGCCGCTTCGCGGCTGTAATTCATGGCCATGATCAACGTTTTGCGTTCGCCCGATTTCCAGCAGAGCCAGAGAC
>NZ_RZTB01000609.1:0-259 GCF_003997735.1 Mesorhizobium sp. M7A.F.Ca.MR.148.00.0.0
CGGCAACCACGCTGGCGTTGCCGCTGGCGGTGCGACGCATGATCGATCATGGTTTTTCGTCGTCCAGCACTACCTTTATCGCCGAATATTTCGCCGCCCTGGTGGCGATGGCCGCCCTGCTGGCGGCGGCGTCGGCCGGCCGCTACTATTTCGTCATCACGCTGGGCGAGCGCGTCGTCGCCGATATCCGGCGCGATGTCTTTGCCCATGTGACGACGCTGTCGCCTGCCTTCTTCGACACCGCCCAGTCCGGCGAGAT
>NZ_RZTB01000060.1:0-18818 GCF_003997735.1 Mesorhizobium sp. M7A.F.Ca.MR.148.00.0.0
CCCCGTCACTATACGGGGAGAAGTGCCCGGCAGGGCGATGAGGGGCGGCGCCGACCTTCCAAGACTGATTTCAAATCTTCGCGTCGTGCGGCAATGGCGCCGTCGCCTTCTCCAGCCAGGCCAGCGTTTCGCCGTCGAGCATCGGGCCGATCTCGGCCAGCACGCGCGCATGGTACGAGTCCAGCCAGTGCAACTCGTCGCGCGTCAGGAGGTCCGACTGCACCAGCCTGGTATCGATCGGCGCCAGCGTCAGCGTCTCGAAGCCGTGCATGGCGATGTCTCCGCCCTCGATCTCTTGCGCCAGCGTCACCAGGATCAGGTTCTCGATGCGGATGCCGTAGGCGCCTTCCTTGTAGTAGCCCGGCTCGTTGGACAGCATCATGCCTTCGAGCAGCTTTTCGGTGCCGGTGCGGGCGATCCGCTGCGGCCCTTCATGCACGGCCAGATACGAGCCGACGCCATGGCCGGTGCCGTGGGCGAAGTCGCAGCCGTGCTTCCACAGCGCCATGCGCGCGACGGCATCGATTTCCGAACCGCGCGTGCCGGCGGGAAAGCGCAGCGTGGAAATGCCGATCATGCCTTTCAGCACCAGGGTGAAGCGTTCGCGCATCTCCTGCGTCGGCTGGCCGATCGGCACGGTGCGCGTGATGTCGGTGGTGCCGTCCTGATACTGCGCGCCGGAATCGAGCAGGAACAACTCGCCGGCCTGCAGCTTCCGGCTGGTGGCGCGCGACACGCGGTAATGCATGATGGCGCCGTTCGGGCCGGCGCCCGAAATGGTGTCGAAGGAGACATCGCGCAGCGGCATCTGCGTTTCCTCGCCGGTCTGCCGCCGCTTCTCCTCCAGCCGGGTGACCACCGATATCTCATCGAGCGATCCGGGTTTTTGCCGCTCCAGCCAGCACAGAAGCTTCGCCACGGCCGCACCGTCACGCCGATGCGCGGCGCGCGAGCCGTTGATCTCGGCCTGGTTCTTGGTGGCGCGCGGGATGCGGGCGGGGTCTGCTGCTGCAACGACGGCGCCGCCATTGGCCTCGACCAGCATGCGCAGCCGGTCGGCCGCCAGCACCGGGTCGAGCGCGATTTTCGCGCCACTCTTGGCAAGCGATGTGATCGCCGCTTCGAATTCGCCGGCCCCATGCGGCTCGGCGAGTTGGGTGAGATAGGCCGCGACCTGGCGCGAGAATTTGCGCTTATCCATGAAAAGCTGGTGCGACCCATCGGCGGCAAGAATGGCGAAGCCGAGCGCCAGCGGCGTGTGCGGCACGTCGCCGCCGCGGATGTTGAAGGCCCAGGCGATGGAGGAGGGGTCGGTCAGCACGGCATGGGTGGCGCCGTCCTTTGCGATCGCCGCCGCCAACCGCGCGAGCTTGTCCTTGGCGAGCTCGCCGGCAAAGCCGATCGGGTGAAGTTCGACCGGGGCCACCGGCGCGTCGGGCTGATCCTTCCAGATGATGTCAATCGGGTTCTTGTCGAGCGGCACCAGCACGGCGCCTGATTTGTCGGCCGAGGCCTGCAGCGCCTTGACCTCGCTGATCGTGTGCAGCCATGGATCGAAGCCGAGCCGTGCGCCCTTGCCAAGATTGTCTTTCAGCCAGACAGCCGGCGGATTGTCGACCAGGCTTTCGATCGAAAAGACGTCCAGGTCGACCTCGGTGCGCACCTGCAGCGTGTAGCGCCCATCGACAAAGACGAAGGCGCGGTCGCGCAGGACGATGGCGGCGCCGGCCGAGCCGCTGAAGCCGGTCAGCCATTTCAGCCGCGCCGAGCGGTCGGCGACATACTCGCCCTGATGCTCGTCGGCACGCGGCACGATGAAGCCGTCCAGCCCGTTGGCTTCAAGCCATTGGCGCAGGAGCGCCACGCGCGGTTTGCCGACGGCCGGGTCGCCGGCGGAATCGAAGGTCTGGAACATTGTGGGCCTCCTGATATCGGCGGGACCGTAGCCTATGGACTGGGAAATCGGAATCGATTTCCGGCTGCGCGCAACCTGCTACAGCATCGCTGGACTGACAACCGGGGGAACTTGGTCCAAGCTCGGTCGGTCCCGAGCTCAATGCTTGAGGTGGATCGTCACCCAGCCCTCGCGGTGCAAGGTTCTGACGTGGCGAAAATTCTGGCCGACATAGGCCGAGATGACCGCGTCGCGCTGGCGGTCGAGGATGCCTGACAGCACGATCGAGCCGCCGAGCGCGATGTGGCCAGCCATTTGCGGCGCCAGCCGCATCAGCGGCCGTGCCAATATGTTGGCGACGATGAGATCGAAGGGCGCGCGCTTGCCGAAGACCGGGTGGTGAAAGCCCGGCGCCGTTGCCGTTTCCACCAGTGCCTTGACGTGGTTGAGCCGCGCATTGGCGGCAGCCACCCGCACCGCCACCGGATCGATGTCGGTGGCCAGCACAGGAATATGCGCCAGCTTGGCGACTGCAATCGCCAGCACCGCGCTGCCGGTGCCGAGGTCGAGCGCATTGCGCGGATGCTCGCGCCGCACCACTCTTTCAAGCATCTCCAGGCAGCCGGCGGTGGTGCCGTGATGGCCGGTGCCGAAGGCAAGGCCAGCCTCGATCTCGATGGCGAGTTCGCCGCTGTGGCGTTTCCTGCGGTCATGCGCGCCGTGCACGAAGAAACGTCCGGCACGCACCGGCTTCAACTCTTCCAGCGAATGCGCCACCCAGTCGATGTCGGGCAGGGCCTCGCGCTCGATCGGCTTCGACAGGGAAAGGCCGGCAAGGATATCCCTCAAGCGGGTCTCGACCGCATCCACGTCGCCATCGGCATAGAGCGACACTTCGTGGATGTCCTTGTCCTCGTCGACCTCCAGGACGGCGATCGGCAGCCCTTCTTCCTCGAAGGCTGCCTCAAGCGCCGCGAAAATGCTGACGGACTCGGTCTTTCCGGTGGTGAAGTAAAGGCGCGTCTGGGTCATGAAATGGTAATCAGCCTTTCGCCGCCAGCCGCTTCAGCTTGGCGATGGCCGTATCGGCGCTTTCGCCGTAGGCGATGGTGCCGGCAAAGTCGCCATTGGCGTTGAGCAGCAGCACCGAGGCGGTGTGGTCCATCGTGTAGTCGCCGTCGCCGGTGTCGACCTTCTTCCAGTAGATGCCGAACGACTTGGCCATGGCATGGACCTTGTCGGGAGCGCCCGTGATGCCGACGATGCGGTCGGAGAAATTGCTGACATAGGCGTTCATCACTTCCGGCGTGTCGCGCTCGGGGTCGACCGAGACGAAATAGGCGTGCAGGTTCTTGCCGTCGTCGCCGAGCGTCTTCAGCCAGCCGGCCAGTTCGAACAGCGTGGTCGGGCAGACCTCGGGGCAATGGGTGAAGCCGAAGAAGACGACGCTGGGCTGACCCCTGAAGGCAGCCTCGGTGATCGGCGCGCCTTTCTGGTCGACCAGGGTGAAGGCAGCGCCGAAGGGCTCGCCGCCATAATGGCCGCGGTACCAGTCGAAGGTCAGCCAGCCGATACCGGCGGCCATCAGGACGAGAATGCCGACCAGGATAGAACGCATCATCAGAAAAGTCCGTCTGCAGAAATCGCCGCGCCGGCTCAATGCCGCGCCTGTGCGACAGTCTTAGCGGTTCGGCCTCGCACAGGCAAAGTGCCGCGTTGCCGCAACCGCAGTGGTGTCGACCTATCTGCTTGCAAAGCCGGGCTGCTCGCCCCACCTGTGACCGGCAACTCGAACCGCAGGAGGCTCCCTTGCCACGACTGATTGGGCACGGACTGATTGGGCGAAAACTGATCGGCGGCGCGTTGGCCGCGTGTGTTGTCGTTGGCGCCGGTGCCGCGGTCGCCGAGGAAGTCGGCAAGGTCGGAGTCGACTGGCTCGGCAACGACATCATCGTCGAAGCGATCAAGGATCCGAAAGTGGAAGGCGTGACCTGCCACGTCTCCTATTTCGACCGCGGCATCATCGATCGCCTGCACAAGGGCAACTGGTTCGAGGATCCATCCGATTCCTCCATCTCCTGCCGCCAGACCGGCCCGATCACGATCGGCGACATCGACATGAGCGAGGGCGGCGAGGAGGTGTTCAAGCAAGGCATCAGCCTGATCTGGAAGAAGCAGGTGGTGAACCGCATCTACGACAAGCCCAATGAGACGCTGATCTATCTCTCGCATTCGCGCCAGGTGCAGAACGGTTCGGCCAAAATGTCGGTCACCACCGTGCCGCTCTACGGCCAGAACGTGGTGTGGAGCAAAGGCAAGCCGCAATAAGCGGCGAACTCCTTTGTGCGATTGGTCGCTCCGACTTGCGGGAGCAATTGCTCGGGGGTAAAGCCGCCGGCATGGAGCGTTCCGAAAACCTCGTCCCGAAAGACCCCGAGCCGCGTATCCATCCGACCGCGGAGCTGAAGGCGTGCAAGCTCGGCCGCTATGCCTCGATAGGCGAGCGGGTTGTGCTGCGCGAGGTGAATGTCGGCGACTTCTCTTATTTTGAGCGCCACTGTGAAGCGATCTACACGACGATCGGGAAATTCTGCTCGATCGCCGCCAACAGCCGTATCAATGCGCTGGAGCATCCCATAGAGCGGCTGACCCAGCACAAGCTCAGCTACCGGCCGAACGAGTATTTTCGCTGGCTGGGCGTCGATGCCGCCTTCCGCGAGCGGCGGCAGGCAAAAGCCGTGACCATCGGCCATGATGTCTGGATCGGCCACGGCGCGGTGATCATGCCTGGGGTCGCCATCGGCAACGGTGCCGTCATCGGCGCCAACGCCGTGGTGACGCGTGACGTGCCGTCCTATGCGATCGTCGCCGGCGTGCCGGCGAAGGCTCTCCGGCCACGCTTCACTCCGGATATCGCGGCGCGGATCGAAGCTCTCGCCTGGTGGGACTGGCCGGTCGAAAAGCTGGCCAGAGCGGTTCCCGACATGCAGGCCATGCCGATCGAAGCGTTCCTCGACCGCTGGGAAAACGACGCCGTCTGACCAGTTCAAGTGCGTAGCGTTGAGACGGAGTCGGGCGACGCGCTTCAAGGCCCGCCGGACTGAAACCCCTTCCGCCATGCGGGGGTGGCGCAGCGGAAGGGGTGGAGTTAAACCGCTGTGAAGCGGAAGGAACAGGCACTCTCGCCTGCAGGGTCATTGTGACATTGGACCCATAAGGTGTGTTTTCCAGGCTATTCTCCCTATGCGTGTAGGCAATTGTACCTGGAGGTATTTGCTTGCATCGGGAACCTGAAACGGTCGCTGATTGTTCTCATCGCGCCGCAGCGTTGAGGATTTCGATAGATGGAAAAGCATTTCACCAAGGTCGCCAACTGGGTCGCCCGCATAGCCGGCCTGCCGCCGACATTCGCCCTCTGTTGCCTGATCGTCATCGTCTGGGCGGTGAGCGGTCCGTTCTTCGGCTTTTCGGACACCTGGCAGCTCGTCATCAACACGGGCACGACCATCATCACCTTCCTGATGGTCTTCCTGATCCAGAACACTCAGAACCGCGACGGCGCGGCGATCCAGGCCAAGCTCGACGAACTGATCCGGGTCGGCAAGGGCCACAACCACTTCATCGGCATCGAGCATCTGACCGAATCCGAAGTCGAGGAAATCCGCGCCAAATGCGAGCGTGCTGCAAAGCGGCATGACGAACAAATCGCCGACATGGCGGCGAAGAAGGTTGTGGCGAAAAAGCGCGGGTCGAAAAAGCAGGCGGCCTGAAGATCAGTTCTTCATGAACGCCGCGAAACTGTCCTTGTGGTCCGGGTGCCAGCGCGACAGGGCTGGGCGGTTCTCGATGATGTCGCCGATCGCCCAGGCCATGCGCTTTTCATCCAGCGGGCGGGCCGCCTCATTGTCCGGGCACAGGATGTAGAAATCGCCTCTGGTCAGGGATTCCAGCATGAAATCCACAACCTGTTCGCCGGTCCAGGCGCCGGCCGGTTTTTCCGTCGCGCCCTCGGTCAGGCCGGTAAAGGTGAAGCCGGGGATCAGAAGATGGGCAGCGACATGGGCGCCGGGTTCGTTGCGCAACGCATGCGACAGACCCTCGGTGAAGGTTTTCACCCCAGCCTTGGAGACATTGTAGGCAAGATTGCCGGGCGGCGTGGTGATGCCTTGCTTGGAGCCGGTGTTGACGATCAGACCCGGGCTGGCCGAGGCCAGCATACGCGGCGCGAAGGCCTCGACGCCATGCACGACGCCCCAGAAATTGATGTCCAGCAGCCGTTTCCAGGCATCGCCGTTTTCCCATGGCTTTCCGGGATTGTCGCCGATACCGGCATTGTTCATCAGCAGCGACACGCCGCCGAAGGCGCCGAACGCCCTTTCGGCCAGGCGGTGTACCTCATCCGCCTTCGAAACGTCGGCGGCGACGGCAAGCACGGCATCGTCGCCGGCAATCGCGGAAACGGCGCGCGAGGCGTCGTCCAGCCGCGCGCCGCCAATGTCGGCCAGCACGATCTTCATGCCCATCAGTGCAAGCCGCTTGGCGGCCGCCAGACCGATGCCGCTGGCGGCGCCGGTGATAACGGCGGCATTGCCTGGGGCAAGCGCGGGCAGGGCGGTCTGGATCTCGGCGTCGGTGATCATGGGCGATGGGTTCCTTGTTCGATGGCGCCGAACTTAGCGCCGGAACCGGCCGGCGCAAGCCTCTGCCCGCCTTGTCGGGTTGACCAGTTCGGTCGAGGCTGCGCATGTTGCCCTTTGCCTCCGCAAAAGAGATTTTGCCCTGGGGACAAAAAAACTTCAGCCTTGGGGACAAACGGAGATTTCCTGATTGACGGACTGGGTTGCAATCCTGAAAGAACAGACCGCCATTGGCGACCAGATGGGCCGCGAGGTGCCGCAGATGCTGGCCAACCCCGACATCAGCGAAACGCAGGTGAAGACGCTCTTTTCCGCCCTGGAGAAACAAGCCGAGTTCGTCGAGAAGCTGCGTATGGCGCTGGAAAAGTTCGGCCATGATTTCTCGATCATCAAGGCCGCGGAACGGCTGGAGGAGCGCTATGCCGACCTTGCCGCATCGGTGGCGGAAAAACTGAAAGCGATGCGCCGTCGGTGAATGCCTCGACCCTGCCTTTGCCCATGGATCCACCTTTGCCTGCGGTGATTGTCGAAAGACAGTAAACGTCAGCGGGTGTTGAAGAGCCAATAAGCGGCAACCGGGAAATTCCTCAACCATGTCCAAGAAAAATCCGGCATCAGTCCCTATGGCTAGGACGGTTACGGCCGCCCACCTGTTGACTTTTCTTGGCTTGGCCGCTCCCTCTTGCAGGGCAGTCTTGGCCGAAGCAGATGAACGGCCGGATTCGAATGGAGGGGACTGATGAGATTTCGTTTTCTGCTTGTGTTCGCGACCATAATGGCCGCGGTCTTCGGGACGTCCGCCGCAGCCTTCGCTTACAGCGCCCACACCACGACCAATCTCAATGTCCGTAGCGGGCCGGGAGCGGGATATGCCAGGGTCGGAACGCTGCCCGGCGGCTTCAGGGTCAATGTCACCGGCTGCCAGCCGGGCTGGTGCAGAATCCATGGCGGCGGCGTGAGCGGCTGGGCCAGCTCCGGTTATCTCGAACGCTCCCAAATCGTTCGCCCGCCAATCATCATCGTGCGTCCGCCGCATCGGCCGCCACACTGGCACAAGCCGCACCGTCCTCCGCACCATCGGCCGCACAGGCCACGTCCCGGCAAGTGCAAGATCGCGCCCGGCTTCTCCTGCAAATAGGTTCATTTGCGCCGGGTCTGGCGTGACGGGCAGGGCGGCAATCAATTGCGGCCCTGCCGCCATGTCCATGGCCTGACGGGTACTTCAGCCGTTCGGTGTTTCAGGCGAAAGGTGCGCGCGTCCGCGTGGCACCCCAAGACCGGTGTCCGGCGGCTCGCCGGCTGCCGGTCTGTTCTCGATCATGTGCGTGGTGCGCCAGCGGCCGAAACGGTAGTAGGCCGCCGCCAGTACAAGCGAGCTGATCGAACCCACCGGGAAACTCCACCACAGCGCTTCCTCGCCGATCACGCCACGCATGAAATAGGCGAAGCCGGTGCGCACGACCAGCACCGAAATGACCAGGATGATCAGCGGCGGCATCACGGCACCCGTGGCTCGTACGGTGGCAAACAGCACGATGGTTATGCCGAACAGAATGAACGACCACGAGGCGACATTGTTGATGTGGACGGCGATGTCGATCGCCGCGCTGTCGCTGCTCAGGAACAGGCTCAGCACCGAACGGTCGAAAACCGACAGAACTGCAACCAGTGCGCCGGTCAGGACCAGGTTGAAGCCGACACCGGAGGCGGCGATGCGGCCGATCCGGTCCCAGCGCCCGGCGCCGACATTTTGCGCTGCCATCGAGGACACCGCGGCGCCGATGGCGAGCGCCGGCATCTGGATATAGGTCCACAGCTGGGCAGCGATGCCGTAGGCGGCGGCGACCTGTGAGCCGTAGGAATTGACGATGCCCATCACCGTCAGTGCCGCCGCCGAAATGACGATCATCTGCAAACCCATCGGCACGCCCTTGACGACGACGATGCGAAGCAAGGTGGGATCGGGCCGCAGCAGGGCGAGGTTGGCGCCGGCCAGCCGCAGCGGATGCTTGCGCACATAGAGCACGATCAGGATGGCGATCACGCTTACCGTCTGGCCGATCAGCGTGGACGTGGCGGAGCCCGCGATGCCGAGTTCGGGAAACGGTCCGATGCCGCGGATGAGCAATGGGTTGAGCACGATGTCGAGGACGACGGCCAGAGCCATGAAGAAGAAGGGCGTGCGTGAATCGCCGGCACCGCGCAAAACGGTCATGACGAAGGACAGAAGGTTCATCATCGGCACGGCGACGAAGATGATGCGCAGATAGGAGCGCGCGAGCGGCAAGGCATCGGCCGGTGTGCCGAGCGTGTTGAGAATGGCGTCGACCCAGATCCAGCCGCAGACCGCGAGGATAACGGAAACAAGGAAGAAGAACGTCGCGCTGGTGCCGACGATGCGGCGCGCCTCGGGCAGGTCGCGGGCACCGACCGACTGGGCCACCAGGATGGTGGCCGCCATGCCGATGCCGAACACGGTGCCGAGGATCAGGAACAGGACGAGGTTGGCGTTGGAGGTGGCGGTCAGCGCCGATTCGCCGAGGAAACGGCCGACCCAGACGGCGTTGATCGAACCGTTGAGCGACTGCAGCACGTTGGAGCCGAGCACCGGCAGGGCGAACAGCAAGAGCGTGCGCGGGATCGGGCCGCTGGTCAGGTCGCCGGTGCGCCGGCGCGGGGGATTTTTTTCGTCCATGGCGGGCAGCTCGGCGAAGGTTTGTTTCAAGTCGCGTCCGCGATGATTGCCGATACAACGGAACACAGGTTGTGCCTTGATCTAATCATGTTCTCAAAGCTTCCGGAATGGGATATTGATCCTCGATGCGTGGGGCCGCATTCCTATCAGATCTTGGATAAGCCGGGGGGGTCATGTCCGATATTCCGCTGTTTTCTGTGCGCCTGAACCGGCGCGCGTTTCTCGGCGCATCCGCTTTGGGCGCCCTGGCTGTTTCGGCGTGTACAACAACAGACGTGGCGCCGCCGCCGCCGGATGCAGCACCGCCGAGCGATCCGGCTTTCGGCGATGCCGCAAGCATGTATGCGGCGCGTGTCGACGAGGGCTATCAACTGCCGGCAATCCCGGTTGCCAAGGTCGATCCGAAATTCGTGCGCCAGATCGTGGCTGATCCGACCGGGGAGAAACCCGGCACGATCGTCGTCGATACGTCTGAGCACTTCCTTTATCTGGTGCGCGAGGGCGGCACAGCTATTCGCTATGGCGTCAGCCTTGGCAAAGCCGGTTTCGGATGGACCGGCAGCGCCGTGGTCCAGGCGAGGAAGAAGTGGCCGGTCTGGACGCCGCCGCCGGAGATGATCCAGCGCCGGCCGGAACTGGCGAAATACAAGGACGGCATGCCGCCCGGCCCGCAGAGCCCGCTGGGCGCCCGCGCGCTGTATCTGTTCCGCGACGGCAGGGACACGATGTACCGGCTGCACGGCACGCCGGAGGGGATTCCATCGGCAAGAACGCTTCGTCGGGCTGCGTGCGCTTCATGAACCAGGACATCATCGACCTCTACAGCCGCGTCAACGGCCCCGCTCAGGTCTTCGTGCGTCCCAACCTGTCGGCCGCCGGCAAGATCATGGCCGTGTCGAGCAAAACCGCCGAGCCGATCGATGCGGGCGTCCCGAAGGACGCGGAGTTCTTGAAGTAAGTCTTCTCAATCAATCTGCCTGAAAAACACCAGCAATAGTGCTCCGGGCGGACGCGCCAAGCGCGCCCGTCCGTGCAGTGGTCGTTACTTCTTGGCCAGACCCGGCAGCGTGACCTGATAGACCAGGAACATGGTGTCGACATTGGCGCCGTCTTCGGCCTTGTAGGGCGCGCCGACCTGAAAACCGTCCTGGGCGAGGAAGTCGTTGTCGTTGGCGACGAACAGGAAGTAGTCGTCGGGCAGCTTCGCATCGAGCACGCTGACCACCGACATCGCCTCCCACTTCTCGGACAGGTTATCCTGGTCGTTGGGCGCGCCATTGTGCAGGCCGAAGCGGCCGAGCTCGGCACTGTCGTTGATGTCGATGAATGGCGTCAGCTTGGCCGGTGTCACCGATGGGTCGACGATGCCCTTGGGGGCGACCGGCTTGTCAGCGGCGTCGAAGGCGCCGCCGGCGATGTCGGTCGCGGTGGATAGGTCGACGACGTTGACCTGGCGATAGAGCGAGGCATCGCCCTTCAGGCCCTGGCCGTTGCCGCTGTCGCGCGCCAGCATCAGGAAGGTCTTGTCGGAGAGCGCCACGATCTCACTCTGCGCGGCGACCTTGGTCTTGCCCTTGGCATCCTTGAACACCGGCAGCGGCACGACATATTCGTGCGCCAATTTGAGGTGGGCGAGGTCGGACGCGTCATAGACCAGCGCCCTGGTGTTCTGGCGGGTCGAGCCGGAATCGCCGCCGTCCTGCCTGGCCGCCGACTGCAGCACGGCGATCAGGAACTTGCCGTCGGGCGTCATCGCCATGCCTTCGAGGCCTTGATTGTTCTGGCGGCCGGTGTCGGGATCCTTCGGATCGGGCTCGGCGGCACCGGGTCCCGGATTGTCCGAGGCGAAGTTCGGCGTGCCGTGGCGCATCGGCACCAGCGCAGCCGGTGGCTGGGTTGCCGACAGCAGATGCCCGTCGGCGGAAAACCGATAGATGTTCGGGCCGTATTCGTCGGAGATGAACATCGAACCGTCGGGCAGCCGCACGATCGCCTCGTTGTCGAGCGCCAGCTTGCCATTGTCGGCTTGCGGCAGGATCGGCATGTCGCCGCTTGCCGCGCGCACGCCGTTGAGCGGATCGAGGCCTGTGGCATCAGCCCCCTTGTCGTCGGTGAGAAGCATGGTGTCGGCGAGCGTTGCCTTGACGCCGGTCTGCTGCTGGCCGGCAGCAGGTGGCACACCTGGTGCCACCGGGGTAAACTCGATGGCGACGGTGTTGAGGCGCGGCCGGTAGTCGGTGGTGCCGACGACATTGTAGCCGCGATCCGGCAGCAGCCAGAGCGAACCTTTGTAGCCGGCGGCCTCATGCGTCCAGCCTGATGTGTCGATCGACATGCCCGAGCCCGAACCAAACGTCTCGCCGAACTTGTCGCGCTGAGCGGCCGGGATGCGGCCGACGCCGACCAGCCCTTTGTTGACAAAGCTCGTGCCGCCGACGGTCGCGGTGCTGTCGGCGAGCGCCGGCGTCAAGGCGGTGAACAAGGCCAGCGCGACGCCGAGCGACGCGGTTCGATATAGGTGTTTCATGGATAATCCTCTTTGTGACGGATGTGCCGGAGCGGCCGCGGGACGAAAAACTGAAAGAGGTGCGACATCGATGATGCCGCGCAAGCCTCCCCGAAACGCGGTCTACGGCGCGAACATGATGCTTGCGTGACAGCGCGCAGTGCATGCCGGCGGTCGACTAAAAACGATGCGCGCGCGCGGCGCTAGACACTTATGTCCAGTACATATATGCTCCAGCCTTCGGACTAACTGTGGAGGGAAGCCTTGAAGTCGCACTACCGCGCAGTCGTCATCGGGGGTGGCGTGGTCGGGGCCTCCGTCCTTTATCATCTGACCCGATTTGGCTGGAGCGATGTGGCGCTGATCGAGCGCGCCGAACTGACGGCCGGTTCGACCTGGCACGCGGCGGCAGGCTTCCATGCGCTCAACGCCGACCCCAACGTGGCGGCGCTACAGGACTACACCATCAATCTCTACCGCGAGATCGAGGCAGAATCCGGCTGGGATATCGGCCTGCACATGACGGGCGGCGTCAACATCGCCAGCGATCCCGCGCGCTGGGAGTGGCTGAAATCGGCCTGGGCGGTGTTTCAGTCGGTCGGCATCGAGACCGCGCGCCTGGTCACGCCCGACGAGATCAAGGCGATCTGCCCGATCGTCGACGTCACCGGCGTGCTAGGCGGCCTGCATGATTCCAACGAGGGGCACCTCGACCCGTACGGCACGACGCACGCCTATGCCGGCGCTGCAAAAAAGCGCGGCGCCGACATCATCCTGCGCAACCGGGTGGTCGAGTTGAAGCCGCGCGCCGACGGCCGCTGGGATGTCGTCACGGAGCAGGGCACCATCATCGCCGAGCATGTCGTCAATGCCGGCGGGCTGTGGGCAAAGCAGCTCGGCCGCATGGCCGGCGTCGATCTGCCGGTGACGCCGATGGAGCACCATTATTTCATCACTGAGGACATTCCCGAGATCGCGGCGCTGGACAGGGAAATCGGCATCGCCGTCGATCTCGACGGCTTTTCGTATCTCAGGCAGGAGCGCAAGGGCGTGTTGCTCGGCGTTTACGAGCAGAACCCGAAGCACTGGAACATGGATGGCGCGCCATGGGACTACGGCATCGAGCTGATCCCGGAAGACATCGACCGCATCAGCCCCGAACTCGCCAAGGCGCATGAGCGCTTTCCTTGCCTGGCGACGGCTGGCATCCGCAAATGGGTCAACGGCGCCTTCACCTTCACGCCGGATGGCAATCCGATCGTCGGGCCGGTGCGCGGATTGAAGAACTACTGGGTCGCCTGCGGCGTCATGGCCGGTTTCAGCCAGGGCGGCGGCGTTGGCAAGTCGCTGGCCGAATGGATGATTTTCGGCGAACCGCAGGCCGACATCTTTGGCATGGACATCGCCCGCTACGGCGCCTTCGCCGCCAACGGGGAATATCTCAGGCAGACGACGCGCCAGTTCTATTCGCGCCGCTTCGTGATGACCTTTCCCAATGAACGACTGCCCGCCGGCCGGCCGCTGAAACGTCCGGGTGCCTATGACGGCATGAGCGCGGCGGGATGCGAATGGACGGCTTCCTGGGGGCTGGAAATCCCGGCCTATTTCGCGCCGATGGGATTTGCCGAGAACACGACGCTGCGGCGCTCCAACGCCTTCGACATCGTCGGCGACGAGGCGCTGCAGGTGCGCCGTGCCGCCGGTCTCGTCGATATCTCGGCCTATTCGCGCTATGCGGTGGCGGGGCCAGGTGCGGAAGCCTGGCTCGACCGGCTGCTCGCCTGCAGGCTGCCGAAGCCGGGGCGGGCCGGCCTGGCGCCGATGCTCGGCCATGACGGACGGCTGAAGGGCGACCTCACCGTCTTCAATTGGGGCGGCGGCAGCTATTGGCTGATGGGCTCCTACTATCTCCGGGAATTCCACATGCGCTGGTTCGAGAGCTATGCGGCTGAAGGCGTCACCGTCACCGACCTCTCCGACACGATGAGCGGTTTCCTGCTGACGGGGCCGAACGCGCGCAAGATACTGGAGCGAACGACGCATCAGGATGTGTCCGGCGCAGCGCTGCCGTTCATGGCCTGCGGCACATTCGACATCGGCATGGTGCAGGCCCGTGTAGCGCGGCTGTCTATATCAGGCGAGCTCGGCTTCGAAATCAGTTGCCCCGTGACCATGCATGCCACTCTGCGCGAAACGCTGCTGGCGGCGGGCGAGGATCTCGGCCTTGCCGAAATCGGCTATTATGCACTCAATGCGCTGCGGCTGGAGAAGAGCTTCGGCATCTGGTCGCGCGAATTCACGCAAGGCTACACGCCGGGCCAGACCGGTCTCGACCGGTTCATCGCTTTCGGCAAGAGCGACTTCATCGGCCGCGAAGCTGCCTTGAAACAGCGGAAGGCGGGCGGCGGTCAAAGCCTGGTGACGCTGGAAATCGATGCGCTCGACGCCGATGCCAGCGGCTTCGAGCCGGTCTGGCATCAGGGCCGGCGCGTCGGCTTCGTCACCTCGGGCGGTTACGGTTATACGGTCGGCAAGAGCCTGGCGCTGGCTCTCCTCGACCGCGATTTCGCGGGCGAGGGCACCGCGCTCTCCGTGCATGTCGTGGGTGAGGAACGGCCGGCGCGTGTCGTCGCGGCCTCGCCTTACGATCCCGAGGGCAAGGTAATGCGGCAATGAGGAGGATTTCCGATGGTCGATGACGCGGCACGGGACGGCAGGCGCGAGCGCCGGCGTGGACGCACGGGCGAGGCCGGCAGCGAAAGCAGCCGCCGTCCCAATTACCATTCGCTGAAGAACCCGTTCCTGCCACAGCCGATCTTTTCTGATGATCAGGTGGCCGCGATTCACGAAACGGCGCTGCGGGTGCTGGAAGAGCTCGGCATCAAGGTGCTGCTGCCGCAGGCGCGTGAGCACTTCGCCAGCGCCGGCGCGCTGGTCGATCCGGACACCGACATGGTGCGCATCGGCCGCGACATGGTGACGGCGGCACTCGCCTCGGCGCCGAGATCGATCCACGCTCACGCCGGTTCGCGCGCCCGCGATCTGACGCTGGAGCTCGGCTCGATGACCTTCCTCGCCGGATGCGGGGCGCCGAACGTCACCGATCTCGAGCGCGGCCGGCGGCCGGGAACACTGGCGGATTTCGAGGACCTCATGCGGCTGGTGCAGCATTTCGACGTGCTGCATATGCTGGGGCCCTGCATCGAACCGCAGGATGTCGACAACCGCTTTCGGCACTATGCCGTCAACCGCGCGCAGCTGACGCTGTCGGACAAGCTCCCGTTCGTCTTCGCGCGCGGCACCCCGCAAGTCGAGGACGGGTTCGAGATGATTCGTCTGGCGCGCGGCCTGTCGCAGGACGAGTTTCTGGCAAATGCATATTGCTACACCGTCATCAACACCAACTCGCCGCGCCAGCTCGACATCCCGATGGCGCAAGGCATCATCGATTTCGCCCGCGCGGGCCAAATCTCCGTCATCACGCCGTTCTGCCTGGCTGGCGCGATGGCGCCGATCACGGTCGCCGGCGCGCTGACGCTGCAGCATGCCGAGGCGCTCGCCGGGCTGACGCTGGCGCAGATCGTGCGGCCCAGCGCACCGGTCGTCTACGGCTCGTTCTCCTCCAATGTCGACATGAAATCCGGCGCGCCGGCCTTCGGTACGCCCGAGCACGTCAAGGCGACGCTGGGCGCCGGTCAGCTGGCGCGCTTCACCGGACTGCCGTGGCGATCGGGCGGCGGCAGTGCCGCCAACATCTCAGACGCGCAGGCCGCGCACGAGACGCAGTTCGCGCTGTGGGGCTCGGTGCTGGCCGGGGCGACGATGTGCATCCATGCCGCCGGCTGGCTGGAGGGCGGCCTCAGTGTCTCCTTCGAGAAGCTGATCACCGACATCGAGGCGCTGCAGACGGTGGCTGAACTTTGCGCCGCGACGCCCGGCGATACCGATACGATCGGCTTCGAGGCGATCGCCGAGGTGCAGCCGGGCGGCCACTTCTTCTCGGCCGGCCACACCATGGCGCGCTACCGCACCGCCTTCTACGAACCGCTGGTGGCCGACTGGTCGAATTTCGGCAACTGGACGCAAAGCGGCTCGAAGACGGCAAGCGAGCGCGCCACCGGCGTCTGGAGGCGGGTGCTTGCCGATTTCGCGCCGTCGGCAACGGCTGCCGCCACATCAGGCGTGCTGGATGAGTTTATCGCGCGGCGCACGGCAGAGGGCGGAGCGGCGCCGGTGTCTTAAGACCGGCTCTCGCTGATCGCCCTGGTTGTGGCGCGATCCGGAACCTGCAGCGCCTCCCGCGCATTCAAGGTTGCGGCCGGTGCACTGCGGCACCGGTGTGCTGTTTGAGGGGAGGACGACATCGGCGGCCCTGCTGCCACCATCAATCGCTGTCGCGTGCGACCAGCTCCAGCGGCCAGACCTCGCGGATGATCCGCGGCCCCTGCGGGCCGGCGAAGGCGGGAAGCGAGGCCAACAGCATTTCAGCAAGCCGTTGTCCCATTGGCTCCAGCGCCGGGCGGAAGGCGGTCAACGCCGGGGAAAAATAGCGGCAGAGCGGCGTGTCGACGATGACGGTTACCGCCATGTCCTGGCCCGGCCTGATGCCCATCTCGGCCAGCGCCTTGCAGCCGCCCAGCGCCATTGCATCATTGTTGAAGATGATGGCGGTCGGCGGGGCCTTGGAGCGCATGACCTGGGGCGTTACCTTGTAGCCGCCGGCCTCGTTGATGAAGCCGGACGCGATCAGCTCCGGGTCGACCTCGATGCCGTGCCGCCGCAAGGCCTTGCGGTAGCCGGCGAGGAACAGATAGCCGAAATTGAGGTCGAGCGACGGGCGGATAGCGGCGATACGGCGGTGACCGCGCGCCACAAGGCGGTCGACGGCGTCGGCGCCGGCCTTCTCGAAATCGAGGTCGAGGGAAGGATAGGACTTGGCCCCGGAGCGACTGCGGCCGAGCGTGGCGAAGGGAAAGCCGGCTTGCGTGAGATAGTCGATGCGCTCGTCCTCGCGCCGCGTCCAGGCCAGCAGCACCGCATCGGCGCGGCGCGTCTCGACGACGCGGCGCAGGCGCTCCTGCTGGTAGTCGCCCGGCGCCCCCATGACCACGGTCAGGTCGAGCCCGCTTTCGGCAAGCCTGGCCTGCAGCCCGATCAGAAACGGAATGAAGAACGGCTCGCCATATTGCTGGTCACCGGGATGCGGCTGCAGCATGAAGGCGATCGAACGGGTGGCGCCTTGCCTGAGACTGCGGCCGGACTGGTTCGGCGAATAGTTCAGCGTCCTGGCCGCCTCGAGCACGCGCTGGCGCGTGTCGGCGTTGACGTCGGCGCGGCCGTTCAGCGCCCGCGACACCGTGCCGATCGATATGTTCAGGTGACGGGCAAGGTCGTGAATGCTGGACGCCAAGAGACTGTTCTCCCCCTTGCTTGGCTAGCACCGGTAGCCGCTGAGGCCAAGGCGACAGGACGATTTTCGCCAAGGGCCAATTGACATTCTACGCCTTCGGGTGTGTTCTCGTAAACGTTTACGGAAAAACGTTTACGGTCCTGCCGTGGATGCCGTGACGATCGGTCTGGAGGGACCGAGCGGAGGAGGAGCGCTGGATGATCGATGTCGTCCTGGTCGGCTGCGGAGCGATGAGCAAGGCCTGGCTCGATGCCATCAGGCAGATCGACGGGCTCGCCATTGTCGGCCTTGTCGATCTCGACGCCGACAGGGCGCGGGCGAGGGCGCAGGAATACAGCCTCACCAACGCCGTCATCGGCAGCAATCTCGACGCCGTGCTCGACCAGACCAAACCGCAAGCGGTGTTCGACGTGGTGGTTCCAGCCGCCCGGCGCGAAGTCGCTATTTCCGCTTTTGCCCACAATTGCCATCTGCTGACGGAAAAGCCGCTCGCCGACAGTCCGGAAAATGCGCGCGCCATCGTCGAGGCCGCTCGCCGCGCCGGGCGCATTCACGCCGTCGTGCAGAACCGCCGCTATGTCGCCAATGTCAGGCGCATCCGCAGGTTCCTGGATTCCGGCGCCATTGGTACGCCGACCAGCATCCACGCCGACTTCTTCGTCGCGCCGCATTTCGGCGGCTTTCGCGAGGAGATGGCGCATGTGCTGCTGCTCGACATGGCGATCCACACATTCGACGCCGCCCGCTATATGGTCGCCGGCGAGCCGGCCGGCGTCTATTGCCAGGAATGGGAGCCGGCCAATTCCTGGTACCGGCAGGGATCGTCGGCCAGCGCCGTCTTCGATCTCGGCCGCGGCAAGGTCTTCACCTATGCCGGGAGCTGGTGCGCCGCCGGCTTCCGCACCAGTTGGGAAAGTACATGGCGCATCGTCGCCGAGCGCGGCAGCCTGCTCTGGGACGGCAATGACGAGCTGAGGGCAGAAGCAGTGATGCCGGGCCGCGACGGAATGTTCGACAAAACCCAGCCGATCGCGGTGCCGCCGCTCGATGCGTCCGATCGCGTCGGCGGCCATCTCGGCATTCTCCAGGATTTCGTGCACGCCATCCAGACCGGCACCGAGCCGGAAACGCGCGGCGCCGACAACATCAAGAGCCTGGCCATGGTTTTCGGCGCCATCGAAAGCGCCGAGACCGGCCGCCGCGTGACAATCGCAGAGGACGCACAATGACGCCGAACCCGCTTCTCGACATCCGGATCGGCACCATGGTGCGGGCCAATCTCGACGACCCGGCGGCTTACGTCAAACAGATCCTGCCGCTCGGCTTCGAGAGCATTCAACCCTTCTTCTGGCAGACGCTTGGCGGCAAGGACCTGCCGCTTCTCGCCGGCCAGATCCGAGAGGCGATCGGCGATGCGGACGTCATCGTGTCCTCGCTCGGCGTGTTCGGCAACCCGCTGGAGAGCGGCGATGTCGATCGCGGCGTGCTCAAGGCCTGGGAAACGGTGATCGACAACGCGCATCTGTTCGGCACCTCGATGGTCAGCGGCTTCACCGGCCGTCTGCGTGGCAAACCTTTGCCGGACAGCCTGCCGCGCTTCAAGGAAGTCTGGGGTCCGCTGGCCAGGCGCGCCGCCGACAACGGCGTGCGCATCGCTTTCGAGAATTGCGCCATGG
>NZ_RZTB01000060.1:18827-35444 GCF_003997735.1 Mesorhizobium sp. M7A.F.Ca.MR.148.00.0.0
CGCCATGGACGGCAACTGGGCCGCCGGCGACTGGAACATTGCCCACAATCCCGACGCCTGGGAGCTGATGTTCAACGAAGTGCCGGACGACAATCTCGGCCTTGAATGGGAGCCCTGCCATCAGCTGGTCTATCTGATCGACCCGATGCCGCAGATCCGCAAATGGGCGCCGCGCATCTTCCACGTCCACGGCAAGGACGCGACGGTGCGCTGGGATGTCATCCGCGAGCATGGCGTGTTCGGCCGGCTGCCCTTCGTGCAGATGCGCACGCCAGGCTTCGGCGACAGCGACTGGACGCGAGTGATCAGCGAATTGCGGCTGGCCGGCTACAAGGGGGCCATCGATATCGAAGGCTGGCACGACCCGGTCTATCGCGGCGACCTCGAGATCACCGGCCAGGTGCGGGCGCTTGAATATCTCAAGCAATGCCGGGGAGGGACCAGCTACCTGCCGAACCCGATGTGAGGATCGGCCGGCGGGAGGAGCCGGCCGGGATGTCTGCAACGCACATTGCCGAAGCGAATGTCGAACCCCTCGCTTGCGAGGACAAAAAGGGAGGATAAGTGCATGAGCATGACGATGAGAAGGACAGTTCTGCGCTCGACCGTCGTGGCCGCCGCCACGATGCTTGCCGCTGCGATCTCCACCTTGCCCGCGCGGGCGCTCGACGCCAAATGGTGCAAGGACGTCCACATCCGCTTCTTCGTCGGCGGCGCCGAGGGCGACGCTTTCGGCACCATCGTCTACAATGGCGCCAAGCAGGCAGAGGCCGATCTCGGGCCGAAGGTCGACTACATCTTCTCCCAGTGGGACATCGAAAAGATGGTGCAGCAACTGCGCGAGGCCGTCGCGGTCAAGCCCAATGGCATCGCCATGATGGGTCATCCGGGCGACGCGTCGATCATGCCGCTCGCCGAACAGGCGCACAAGGACGGCATCAAGATGATGTACCAGAACGTGCCGGTGCCGAAGGTGATGGCGGCATTCGGCGGAGGCTATGTCGGCGCCCAGCAGGAACAGCAGGGCCGCGCGCTCGGCGCCGAGGCGTTCAAGCTGGGCAAGCTGAAGGCCGGCGACAAGGCGATCATGATCGGTCCGTTCGAAAACGAAAGCCGCGGCGCGCGCGAGCGCGGCACGGTGGCAGCGCTCAAGGAAGCCGGCGTCGAGGTCATCCAGTTGTCCTCACCGCCGAGCGGCGAATGGGCGTCCGATCCCAATCTGGCCATTCCGGTGATCACCGCGGCGCTGCTCAACAATCCCGACGTCAAGGCGGTCGGCTATCCCGGCGGGCAGATGCTCGGCAATGTCTCGACCTACATGCAGGCAGCGGGACGCAAGGCGGGCGAGATCTTCAATTTCGGCTTCGACACCAGCCCGCAGATCGTCGAGGGTTTTAAGGGCGGCTGGGTGCAATTGACCGCCGACCAGCAGCCGTTCCTGCAGGGCTATCTGCCGATCCTCAGCCTCTGCCAGCAGGTTGTGCTGGGGCTGGCGCCGATGAATGTCGACACCGGCGCCGGTTTCGTCACGCCCGAAAATTACGAGATCGTCGCTGAGCTCGCCAAGCAGGCGCTGCGCTGACCTCCCAAGCCGCCGGCCGGGATCTCAGGCCCCGGCCGGCGGGACCGCTGGCGACGAAGCCGGCACGAGACAATCAAAGCGAGGATCCGATGGCAGAACGCCTCATCGAACTGCGCGACATCAGCAAATCCTATGGCCAGGTCTATGCACTGGGCGGGGTCGATCTCAGCGTCGACCGCGGCGAGGTCGTCGGCCTGCTCGGCGACAATGGCGCCGGCAAGTCGACGCTGATCAAGATACTCTCGGGCGTGGTCAAGCCGACCAGCGGTGAAATCCTCGTGCGCGGCAAGCCGGTGACCGGGTGGAGTGCGGCGCGTTCGCGCGAGGCCGGCATCGAGACGGTGTTCCAGGACCGGGCGCTGGCCGTGCAGCAGACCATCGTTCGCAACATCTTCATGGGCCGCGAGCTGACCGGCTTCATGGGCTTTCTCAGGGTCAACAAGGAGATCGAGGAAGCGAGCCGGCTGATGCGCGAGATTGGCTTCACCTCGAAAGTGTTCACGCCGCAGTCGATCGTCGGCCAGCTTTCCGGCGGCGAACGCCAGGGCGTGGCGATCGCCCGCGCCATCTACAAACAGGCGGAGCTGATCGTCCTCGACGAGCCGACGACGGCGCTGTCGCTGACCGAAACCGCCAAGGTGTTCCATTTCGTGCGCCAGGTGCGGGCGAGCGGCCGCTCGATCCTGTTCATCGGCCACAACATCCATCATGTCTTCGACATCGCCGACCGCTTCGTCGTGCTCGACCGCGGCAAGGTCGCACTGACGACCGACCGCAGCGAGGTCAAGTCGGCCGAAGATCTCATCAAATTCATGGAAGAGGTCGCGCATCCCGGCGGATTGGCCGGGCTGCACGATGCCGGCGACGCGGAGCAGAGAGCACGATGAGCAAGACCATGGAGCCCGACCTGCACGAGCCGTCCGCTGGCATCCCCAGTTCCCCGAAGGAGTGGAAACACCCATCCGATCACTGGATGCGCGGCTTCATCCTCGACAACCGTGCCGCGCTCGGCACGCTCGCCGTGTTCATCGTCATGATGACGGTGTTCCTGATCGCCAACCCGACCGTCTTCACCACCTGGTATCTCTACCGCTCGGTGCTGACGACGCTCCCCGTTGCGCTGTTCGTGGTGGTGCCGCTGGTCTTCGTCGTCACCTGCGGCGAGATCGACCTGTCGTTTCCGGCAACGATGGGCTTTGCCTCATGGGTCTTCGCGCTGGTCGTGCAGGCCGGCTACGATCCGTTCCTCGGCATCGCCGCGGCGCTGATCACCGGCATGCTGCTCGGCTTCCTGGTCGGGTCGCTGGTGGTCTATGGCGGGCTGTCGTCATTGATCGCCACACTCGGCATGAATTTCCTGCTGCGCGGCCTGATCCAGATCATCAACGAAGGCAAGTCGATGGCGCTGACCAGCCTCAGCGACAGCTGGGCCTACACGATCTTCTCAAGCCAGCTCCTGGGCATTCCGGTGCAGATCTTCTGGGCCATCGGCTTCGTCGTGCTGTCGGCGATGCTCTACAACCGCCACCGCTTCGGTGCGCAGGTGAGGGTGGTCGGCGACAATCCCGACAGCGCCCAGCAGATGGGCATCGACGTCAAGCGCGTGCGGGTGAAAGTGTTCGTCTTCGTCGGCATCGGGGCGGCCCTCGCCGGCACCTTCTCGGTGATGATCAACTTCACCTGGTGGCCGACCGCCGGTGACGGCTATCTCCTGCCGGTGCTGGCCTCGGTGTTCGTCGGCGGCACGCCGACCTGGGGCGGCATCGGGACGGTGGTCGGCGGCGCTATCGGCGCGGTCACCGTGTCGTTCATCCAGACCGGCGTCGTGGCGGCGGGACTGAGCGGCTTCTACGTGCAGTTCTTCAACGGGCTGATCATCATCCTGTCGCTGCTGGGGCATAAGTGGAACCAGGCGAGGTACAGGTGAGGGCTGTTTCGTTGGCGGACCGCATGCCTTGACGATTGGCGCCGGCGCTCATCGTTTTCGTCATCGACGGGCGAAGCAAGGAGCGTAGCGACGCAGCGCAGACCCGAGGATCCATGCCGCGACTTCAACGCGTCACTACGGTGCAGAATTCTGCTCCGCTGCACTCCACGGCCAAAGGTCACGGCATGGATCCTCGGGTCTCCGCGACGTCGCTTCGCTCCTGCTCCGCCCGTGGATGACGAAGGTGGGAGCTGTCCGCGGGAAAACGCCATCTTCACACCGCCGCGACAAACCCGTCCAGCACGCGTTTCTGGCCGGCCTTGTCGAAGTCGATGGTCAGCTTGTTGCCCTCGATGGCTGATATGTTGCCGTTGCCGAATTTCTGGTGGAAGACGCGGTCGCCGACGTTGAAGGGCGATGGCTTGTCGGCGACGGATTTGGCGACCAGTTCGCCGTCGATGGTGCGGCCCTTGACCGAAGTGCGGCCGGCGCCGTAGCCGCTGTCCGTCTCGCCATAGCCGATGCGCTCGACCTGATGGCCGGAGCGCGAGCCCCAGTTGCGGTCGGTCGCCTCGGTGCGGTTGGCCTGCGCGCGCTGCCAGCCCGGCGTTGCATAGGTGTTGGAGAAGGCGCCGGATTTTTCGCTGTCGGCGCCGACATTGTCGAAGCGCGAGGCGCCATAGGGGTTCTGTCTTCCTGCGCCCTGGCCGCCGCGGCCGGAGGCAAAAGAACCGCCGCCATAGGAATTGCCGTAGCCGCCGTAGGAGTTGCCGCTTTCGGCGACCTCGACATGGGCTTCCGGCAGTTCGTCGAGGAAACGCGACGGGATCGTCGATTGCCAAAGGCCATGGATGCGGCGGTTGGAGACGAACCACAGATGCAGGTTCTTCTTGGCGCGGGTCAGGCCGACATAGGCAAGGCGGCGCTCTTCCTCCAGCCCGGAGCGGCCGCCTTCATCCAGCGCGCGCTGGTGCGGGAACAGGCCTTCCTCCCAGCCGGGCAGGAAGACGGTCTCGAATTCGAGGCCCTTGGCCGAATGCAGCGTCATGATCGAGACGGCGTCGAGCCCGGCGTTCTGCTCGGCATCCATGACCAGTGCGACATGTTCGAGGAAGGAGCGCAGCGACTCATACTCCTCCATCGAGCGGATCAGTTCTTTCAGGTTCTCCAGCCGGCCGGGCGCTTCGACCGAGCGGTCGTTCTTCCACATGTCGGTGTAGCCGCTCTCTTCGAGAATGGTCTCGGCGAGTTCGGTGTGCGGCGTGGTTTCCAGTGCCTTTTGCCAGCGCTCGAAATTGGCCGCCACTTCACGAAGTGCGGCGCGCGGCTTCGGTTTCAACTCGTCGCTTTCGGCGAGCTTGGCGGCGGCCTCCAGCATCGGGATGCGCAGCGCACGCGCGGTGTCGTGGATCTGGCGGATGGTGGCTTCGCCCAGGCCGCGCTTGGGCACATTGACGATGCGCTCAAAAGCGAGGTCGTCGGCGCCTTGGGCGACGACGCGGAAGAAGGCCAGCGCATCGCGGATTTCCATGCGCTCGTAGAAGCGCGGGCCGCCGATGACGCGGTAGTTGAGGCCGAGCGTGACGAAGCGGTCCTCGAACTCCCGCATCTGGAAGGAGGCGCGGACAAGGATCGCCATGTCGTTGAGATTGTGCTTTTGCCGCTGGTAGGTCTCGATGGTCTCGCCGACGGCGCGCGCTTCTTCTTCGGAATCCCAGGCGGCGTGAACATGCACCTTGCCGTCTTCGGGATCGTTGCGGTCCGTGAACAGCGTCTTGCCGAAGCGGCCCTCATTGTGGGCGATGAGGTGGGAGGCAGCACCAAGGATGTGCGCGGTCGAGCGATAGTTGCGCTCCAGCCGGATGATGGTGGCGCCGGGAAAATCCTTGTCGAAGCGCAGGATGTTGTCGATCTCGGCACCGCGCCAGCCATAGATCGACTGATCGTCGTCGCCAACGCAGCAGATATTTACGGTGGCGCGGGTGTCAGTCGAAGAGCGCCCAATCTCCCCCCTAGAGGGGGAGATCGGCTTGCCTTGCGGCCTTTGCGCCAGGAGGCGCAGCCACATGTACTGGGCGGTGTTGGTGTCCTGATACTCGTCGACGAGGATGTATTTGAAGCGCTTGTGGTATTCCTTCAGCACGTCCGGATTGGCGCGGAAGATGCGGATCGGGTGGCAGAGCAGATCGCCGAAATCGCAGGCGTTCAGCGTCTTCAGCCGCTCCTGATAGGCCTTGTAGAGTTCGCGGCCCTTGCCGTTGGCGAAGGCGCGGGCGTCGCCCTCGGCGATGTCGGCCGGGCCTTGCCCCTTGTTCTTCCAGCCGTCGATCATCTGGGCGAACTGCTTGGCCGGCCAGCGCTTGTCGTCCAGACCTTCGGCCTGGATCAGCTGCTTGATCAGCCGCACGACGTCGTCGGTGTCGAGGATGGTGAAGTCGGAGCGCAAACCGGCGAGTTCGGCATGTCTGCGAAGCAGCTTCACGCCAATCGAGTGGAAGGTGCCGAGCCATGGCATGCCTTCGACATTGCCTTCGCCGATCAGCACGCCAATGCGGATCTTCATCTCGCGCGCGGCTTTGTTGGTGAAGGTCACCGCGAGGATCTGCGACGGGAACGCCTTGCCGGTGGCGAGGATGTGAGCGATGCGGGTGGTGAGCACGCGGGTCTTGCCGGTGCCGGCTCCGGCCAGCACCAGAACCGGGCCTTCGGTGGTTTCCACCGCCAGCCGCTGCTCCGGGTTGAGGCCCTTCAGATAGTCGGGTGCGTTGTTCTGTCCGCTGCGGGCAGCCATGGCGCGCGCGGCGATGCCCGACGGGGCCGGGGGCCGCGCGTTGGGTTCGTCGAAAAAGGGCATGTCTTCGGAAAAGCCGGACATCGCCCCGAATGTAGTGATTCGGTGGGGAAAGACCAGAACTGTCTACGTTTTGTTCCGCTAAAGTGCCCGATTGCTGCCCACGCTCCCAGTGCGGTCGATGTTATCCCAATGGCGATGGACCATTACCGCCTGCGCTTGAGGCCCATGCTTGACAGGCGGGACCGTCGGGAGAAAGTTGTGCTTCGGGCAGCGACGCAATGCCGGGTTGCCATGGCAGCGCCGCAAAGCGCAACAGTCGAAGGAGTATCATCTTGGCTGTCACCATCACCTCCCTCATTCTTTTCCTCATCGGCCTGGCACTCGGCGGCGGCGGCATCCGCCTGGCGATGCTGGGCGGCAGCTGGTACTATGTCGTTGCCGGTCTTGCCTTCCTGATCGCCGCCTGGCTGCTTTACCGGCGCAGGTCGACTGCTTTGTGGCTCTACGCGGTGATCGTGCTCGGCACGTTGGCCTGGGCGGTCTGGGAAACCGGCTTCGACTGGTGGGAACTCGGGCCTCGCGGCGGCATCATCGTGCTTCTCGCTTTGTGGCTGCTGACGCCGTGGGCGAGGCGGGGTCTCGTCGGCCCTGACGGGCGCGCGCCGCTGATCCTTGCCGTGCTGGCATCATTGGCCGTCGCCGGTTATTCGATGACATCGGACCCGAAGGATATTGCCGGCGAACTCGGCACCGACAAGGTGGTCGCCAACGCCAATCTCGGCAATGATGTGCCGGCCGGCGAATGGCACTATTACGGCCGCACGCAGTTCGGCCAGCGCTATTCGCCGCTCGACCAGATCACACCGGACAATGTCGCCAAGCTGCAGCCTGCCTGGACCTACCAGACCGGCGATGTGAAGGGTCCCGACGATGTCGGCGAGACCACCTATCAGGTGACGCCGCTGAAGATCGGCGACACGCTCTACATCTGCACGCCGCATAATTTCGCCATCGCCATCGATGCCGCGAGCGGCAAGGAGAAATGGCGCTTCGATCCCAAGGTCAAGCTCGACAAGGACCGCCAGCACCAGACCTGCCGCGGCGTGGCCTATTACGCCGATGCCGCCGGCGCCGCCGGGCAGCCCTGTGCGACCCGTGTCTATCTGCCGACCTCGGATGCGCGGCTGATCGCGCTCGATGCCGCCAACGGGCAGATCTGCCCGGCTTTCGCCGAGGGCGGCACGCTGAACCTTCTGACCAACATGCCCTATCCGAAGTCGGGCTATTATTACTCGACCTCGGCCCCGCTGATCTCAGGCGGCAAGATCATCGTCGGCGGCGCGGTCAACGACAATTATTCGACGCAGGAGCCATCCGGCGTCATCCGCGCCTACGACGCTGCGACCGGCGCGCTGGTGTGGAACTGGGATTCCGGCAATCCGGACCAGACGACGCCGCTGCCGGCCGGCCAGACCTATACCGCCAACTCACCCAACATGTGGTCGACGCCGAGCGCGGACGAGAAGCTCGGCCTGCTCTATGTGCCGCTCGGCAACCAGACGCCGGACCAACTCGGAGCCGGGCGCAGCGCCAATGTCGAGAAGTTCTCGTCGTCGATCACCGCGCTCGACCTCAACACCGGGCAGGTGCGCTGGGTGCGGCAGACCGTGCACCACGATCTCTGGGACATGGACGTGCCGGCGCAGCCGAGCCTGATCGACATCACCAAACCCGACGGCACGGTGGTGCCGGCGCTGGTCGGGCCGACCAAGCAGGGCGACCTCTATGTGCTCGACCGCCGCACCGGCGAGCCGGTCATTGCGGTCAACGAAGTGCCGGCGCCCGGCGGCGCGATCGAAGGTGACCACACATCGCCAACGCAGCCGGTCTCCGACCTTACCTTCATGCCGAAGCCGCTCACCGGCGCCGACATGTGGGGCCTAACCATGTTCGACCAGTTGGCCTGCCGGATCGAATTCCAGGGCCTGCGCTATGAGGGTCGCTATACGCCGCCTTCCGTCCAGGGCTCGCTGATCTACCCCGGCAACTTCGGCACCTTCAACTGGGGTGGCGTCGCCGTCGACCCGGTCCGGCAGGTGCTGTTCGGCATGCCGACCTATCTGGCGTTCAAGTCGGAGCTCATTCCGCGCGATCAGGTGCCGCCACCGGACGAGGGGCGCGGCAGCGAGCAGGGGCTGAACCGCAACGAGGGCGCGCCCTATGCGGTGGTGATGGGACCGTTCCTGTCGCCGCTCGGCATTCCTTGCCAGGCGCCGCCCTGGGGCTATGTCGCCGGCGCCGATCTCAGGACCGGCAAGATCGCCTACATGCATCGCAACGGCACTGTCTACGATATGACGCCGCTGCCGCTGCCGCTGAAGGTCGGGGTGCCGGGCATTGGCGGGCCGATGATCACCGCTGGCGGCGTCGCCTTCCTGGGGGCGGCGGTCGACGACTATCTGCGCGCCTACGACCTGACATCGGGCAAGCAGCTGTGGCAGGCGCGGCTGCCGGCCGGCGGGCAATCGACGCCGATGACCTATACGGTGGCCGACGGCCGCCAGTTCGTGGTCATCGTCGCCGGCGGCCACGGTTCGGTCGGCACCAAGCCCGGGGACTATGTGATCGCCTACGCGCTGCCGAAGTAGGGGCGCAGGGGGGCGCGATCTCTCAGAGGTCGCGCCGCCCATTATCTGTGCCGGTATCTTTTCCCCGCATAGTGACGGGGAAAAGTGCCCGACTGGGCGATGAGGGGCGGCAAATCTTCCGATCGGCCCGATTGTCGATCAGCCAATCCCCAGATGGCCCTTCAGGCTGGGCACCGAGCCGAGCACCTTGTTGGTCAGGTCGGGGCCGGAGGCGGCTTCGGCCTGCTGGATCAGCGTCGCGCCGGCCTTCTGGATCTGCGCCATGTCGAGCCCGGATGCCTTGAGCGCGGCGACGCCGTTGATCAGCGCGCCGGCCTTCTCGCCGAGAACGCCGCCAAGCGCGCCCTGCAACGACGACAGAAAACCGCCACCGCCGGCCGGAGCGGCAGCCATGACGTCATATTGATGGGCGAGGTCGTCGGCGCCGGGGATCTTGGCGAAGAACGCCGAGGCGCTTGTGCCTTCCGCCTCGTGTTCGAGCACCGAGAAAATGGTGCCGACGACTTTCTCCGTCGTCGCCTGGTCGAGGCCCGCCTTCTGCGAAACGGTGTTGACGATGTCCTGGACGTTCATGGCGTCACTCAGCCCTGGGCTTTCGTGTTGCGGTTCCGCTCAGTGCGGACCCTGATCAACGATCGTCTGCCCGCGTTCAGAACCATCGAGCACAGGGCCAAAGCGGCGGTCGCCGCAAGGACGAGCGCGCTGGCGAGGATCGGGGAAGGCATGGTCATGGTCATCGCTTCCTTCTGGGTCTGACGTGTGGGCACACGGCCAAGATACTGGTCGATTGCCACCTTCCCTCACGATTGTGGCAGCGCCAGCAGGATTTATTGCCAATGACCAAAAAGTGATGACACGGCCGCGCATGGCGCCGGCTTTACTGCTCGGGCGCGGCCGGCGCCCTGCGCCCTGAGGCAATCGGCGGCCGCGATGAGTGCTCGACTGGATCATGCCGGCTTGGTCCCTATGTAGCTGGGAATTAAAGCCCGAAGCAGAGGACCTATCCATGACGAAACCCGACGCCAAGCCCGCCATCACCCAGGCGATGATCGACGCCTATGACGAATACACGCATCTGACGCTCGATCGCCGCCGGTTCATGGAGCAGTTGACCCGGCTTGCCGGATCGGGTGCGGCGGCGGCCGCGATCGCGCCGCTTCTGGCGGCAAATTCGGCGCAAGCGGCTGTTGTCGCCGACAACGATCCGCGGGTGAAGGGCGAGGACATCAGCTATCCCGGCAGCAGCGGCGAGATGAAGGGCTATCTGGTCAAGCCCGCGGACAAGGCGGGCAAGCTTGGGACGGTCATCGTCGTGCATGAGAACAGGGGGCTCAACCCGCATATCCGCGATGTGACGCGACGCGTGGCGCTGGAGGGGTTCGTGGCGCTGGCGCCGGATTTTCTGTCGCCGCTCGGCGGAACGCCAACCGATGAAGACAAGGCGCGCGACATGTTCGCCAAGCTCGATCCGGCGCAGACCATAGCCAACGGTGTCGCGACCGTCGCTTTCCTCAAGAGCGACAGAGACGGCAACGGCAAGGTCGGCGCCATCGGCTTCTGCTGGGGTGGCGGCACGGTCAACATGCTGGCCATCAACGCCCCCGATCTCAGTGCCGGCGTTGCCTATTACGGCATGCAGCCGAAGGCCGCCGATGTATCCAGGATCAAGGCGGCCTTGCTGCTGCACTATGGCGGACTGGACGAGCGCATCAATGCCGGCATCGACGCCTTCAAGAAGGAACTCGACGCGGCGCATGTCGAATACACGGTCTATGTCTATGAAGGCGCCAACCATGCCTTCAACAACGACACGTCGGCAGCGCGCTACGACAAGAAGGCGGCGGACCTCGCCTGGGGCAGAACGATCGCCTTCCTCAAGCAGAAACTGGCATAGGGGCGTTCGTCTAATCCGTGTTCGCCGGCTTGTGGAAGGCGACGCCGGCGACCACCAGCGCAATGCCGAGGCAATCGGTAAAACTTGGCATCTGGCGCAGCACGACGACGCCGATCAGCGTCGCGGTGACGGGCAGCAGCGACAGCATCAGCGCGAAGCTGGCGCGTGGCAGCCGCGACATGGCGAGCTGGTCGCAGATGTAGGGAATGACAGAGGAGCAGATTCCGACGCCGATGGCGGCGAACAGCAGCGGCAATGAGAAAAAGGCCGGCAGCCCATCGGTGAGGCCGATCGGCAGCACGACGATGAAGGCGATCGCCATGGCAGCACCCAGGCCGGCGATGCCGCTGCCTGCGCCTGACGCGGCAACGCGGTGGCCGAGCATGATATAGTCGACAAACAGCGCGCCGTTGAGGAAGGCCCAGCACAGCCCGATGGGATCATCGGACCATCTGACGTCGATGAGCAGCAAGGTGCCGGCGACGGCGACGGCAAGGGCGGCGAGATTGCGCGGGCTCCTGAGGCCGATCGCCGCGACGCCGATGGTGCCGACGAATTCGATCGCCGCCACCAGCGAGATCGGCAGGCGGTCGAGCGCCAGGTAGAACGAACAGTTCATCACCGCCAGACAGGCGCCGAAGGCCAGCAACAGCAGCCTTGTCGAGCGATCGGCGCGGGCGAAGCTTCGCCATGGGCGGGTCAGCTGCGCGAAGATGAGTGCTGCCGTGGCGATGCGCAGCCACGCCATGCCGAGCACGCCGACATGCGGGAAAAGCAGCACGGCGAAAGCCGGCCCGAGATAGTGGAAGACGGCGCTGACGCCGAACCAGACATGCGGCGGCAATTTTTCCGTCAGCCTGGCCAGGGTGGAGTTGCCGGGGGCAGGATCTGCCGTAAGAGCTTGCGTTTGATCATCCATCGGATCAGTATCGCAGGCAGATTGGCCATTTTATATGAGTGATGATGGGCCCGTCTGGCGAGATTTCTCTCGGAAGCTAGGAATTTCCCATGAAGCGCCTTCGAACTGAAAGTGCCGACCTCGATGTCGCTGACATGAAGATCTTGCGTCTGCTGGAGAAGGACGCGCGCACCAGCACGGCGGAACTGGCACGCTCGGTCGGTCTGTCGGCGCCGAGCGTGGCCGAGCGCATCAAGCGGCTGCAGGAAAGCGGCGTCATCGAGGCCTATTCGGTCAGGATCAACCCGGCGGCACTTGGCCTGCCGCTGTCGGCATGGCTGCGCATCCGGCCGGTGCCGGGACAACTGGCCGTTGTGGCCGAAATCATCCGCGAACTGCCGGAGATCGTGCAATGCGACCGGGTGACCGGAGAGGATTGTTTCATCGCGCTGGCGCATGTCGGCTCGGTGGCCGAACTCGAGCGGGTGATCGATCGCATCATTCCTTATGCGATGACCAATACGGCGATCATCCAGTCGTCGCCGGTGGTGGCGCGCTCGGCGCTGGGAGCGTTGAGGCGCCAGGCTTGACCTACGGGAGAGGAACCTATGCGTGGCCGCGCTTCATGCGCGCCTGCTTCAGGATGGCACGCCAGCGGATCATGTCGAACGGGATCGGCTCGTTGTTGTTGGCGATGTGGAAGATCTCGTTGTTGACGTTCTTGAGCGAGCGCCAGAAATCATAGTCGGTGATGCGCGGATCGGCGGCCAGCCTGTCCACTTCGACCTTGATGTCGGTTTTCATGCACTTTCCTCGAACCGGCGCCGCGCCGCCCGTGTCGCTACCTCGATGCGGATCGTTTTCGACCGACCCGCTGAGTCGCGCAACGGCTCAAATGGCTTGTTCCCGTTAAAACCTTGGTAAGGTTAACGAGGGCGCCGCGCCGCTTCAAGCACTGCTGCCGGCCGACGGCAGGGTTCTGCGATTTTAGGTTGCCGGTGTGGCTTTGAAGCCGGGAACGAGAAGGTGTCGGCTTCGCCCTATTTGCGTTTGATGCCGATCGAGCGGCCGGCCCGTTCCGGCATCGGCAGTGCCGAATGAGCGGCACGCATGGCTTCGACCCTGGCAAGCACATCGGCGGGGAAGGGCGCCACCTTCGGTCCGGACATGTCGACATGCAGCGACAGCGATTCGGACGTCGCGGCCAGCCAGCCGTCGACATGGCGGATTTCCTGATAGGCCCGCAGCCGCTTGTCGTCGTGGTCGATAAGCTGGAAGGAGACCGTGACCTTGTGCTCGAGATGCAGCTCCTGCACGTAGCAGACATGGACTTCGGCCGTGTAGATGGTGAGGCGGCGATCCCGGGCATAGTTCGGTCCCATGCCCATTGCCTCGAAGGCATCGTCCGAGCAGCGGTCGAACAGCACGTTGTAATAGGCCATGTTGAGATGGCCGTTGTAGTCGATCCAGTCCTTCTCGATATCCATGGGTTGGGAGACGAAGGGAGTGGGGATAGGCATCGAAACTTCCTTGTTCTGGTGCTGGACAGAGCGTGGCTCCGGAGACTCTATTTGTTCTGACGCAATTCCCCAGGGAAAGCGCTAAGCGGTTTTCCCGGGAAAACCGCTTCACACTTTTCCTGGAATTGCTTTACGCATCCATAGACGCATAACAAGCGTGGACGCTGGTCCATTCGCGGAGGAATTCATGGCTCTGAGCGACCTCAACCCGGTCGAACGCTCGGACCGGATTCTTAATTTTCTGGCAGAGTGCGACGAGCAACCAACATCGCAAGACCGCCCAGCGGGAAGAAAAACATCATCACTATTTTTCCAACCGCAGCCCAGAAGAGTGTCAAATCATCACCTGCGGTATAGCAAGCAGCATTTAGCCAGCAGTGTTCAGTTTTTGTTTGAAATTCGTCGATACCAAAATAAGCGCTCAAGCTTGTAAGAATAGCGAAAAGGATACAAGCAACAGCGGTCAAGGCATTTGGTCTTTTGCGCCCGCCAGCATTGAGCCTTTCGATCATCTCATTTTTCGGCATGGCGACATAGTATATAAAAATCAAAATAGAAGATATGAGACCTGCAAAAATAAAGCAGGTTATTATGGATTGAGCTCTGAAGATCGATCTATCAGAAAGAGGCGGTTGAATGGAATTCGCGTATTTGGCAACAACGGGGAAAAGATATGATCCCAGGGCAGATAATATCGAACCTATCTGCCCTATGAAGCCTTGACCGGGCTCGCCATAGGTAAGCGCGATGGCAAGCAACTCACCGAAAAACAAAGTCGCAAAGATAAAGACAGAAAGATATCCACCATAACGCTGAGCGAAGGGACCGGGCTTTCGATCAGAGCCCGGGTGTGCTCGAGTGCTTAATACGGCGAATAGCACTATGAAGGCAAAGAAGACGACCGCACCAAACCAACCAACGCGACTTTGGGGGGCCGCTGTATGCACCGCCCATCCAGGCAAGAGCGCCAGGAAAAAAAAGATGATGTATCCTGCCAGTACCGAACTTTTCATTTTCCGACCCGAGGGCACCGCAACCATTTGACTAGCCGAATGGACATCTATGCCGCAAGTGGCTTAGACCTCCTGCAGAAAAGCTGGGATAGAAAATATGGCTCTGAGCGACCTCAACCCGGTCGAACGCAACGAGGAAGGCATCGCAGCGGTGCTCGGCATTCTCAAGCAACAGCTTGGCGAGCGATTCCAGACCGGCCAGGCCATCCGCTCGCAGCATGCGCACACCACCACCTATATTCCGACGCAGGCGCCGGACGGCGTCGCCTTTCCCGAGACGACCGCCGAGGTGCAGGAGATCGTGCGCGCCTGCGCCGCGCACCGCGTGCCGGTGATCGCCTTCGGCGTCGGTTCCTCGCTGGAAGGTCACACCAACGCGCCGGGCGGCGGCATATCCGTCGACACGTCGCGCATGAACCGTATCCTGGCGATCAATCCGCAAGATCTCGACTGCACGGTGGAACCCGGTGTCACCCGCGAGGATTTGAACCGGCACCTGCGCGACACCGGACTGTTCTTTCCGATCGATCCCGGCGCCAACGCCTCGCTCGGCGGCATGGCCGCGACGCGGGCCTCCGGCACCAACGCGGTGCGCTACGGCACGATGCGCGAGAACGTGCTGTCGCTGACCGCCGTCATGGCCGACGGCGAGACGGTGACGACCGGCAAGCGGGCGAAAAAGAGCTCGGCCGGCTATGATTTGACGCGGCTGCTGGTCGGCTCGGAAGGCACGCTCGGCATCATCACCTCGCTGACCTTGAAGCTGCAAGGCATCCCGCAGGCGATTTCGGGCGGCGTCTGCCCGTTTCCGAGCGTCGAGGCCGCCTGCAACGCGGTCATCGCGACGATCCAGATGGGCATCCCGGTGGCGCGCATCGAACTGGTCAACGCGCTGCAGATGCGGGCGATGAAGAATTATTCCAAGCTCGACTATCCCGAGAGCCCGTGCCTGTTCGTCGAATTCCATGGTAGCGATGCCGGTGTTGCCGAACAGGCCGAGACCTTTGGCATGATCGCGGAAGAGAATGGCGGCGGGCCGTTCCTGTGGACCAGCGTCGCCGAGGAGCGCACCAAACTGTGGAAGGCCAGGCATGACGCCTACTGGTCGTCGCTGACACTGCGGCCGGGCGCCAAGGGGCTGTCGACCGATGTCTGCGTGCCGATTTCGCGCTTTGCCGAATGTGTGCTGGAAACCGAGGCCGACATAGAAGAGATGGGTCTGATCGCGCCGATCGTCGGCCACGCCGGCGACGGCAATTTTCACGTGCTGGTGCTGATGGATGTGAACGATCCCAAGGAGATCGCGCTGTCGGAAAAGTTCGTCGCGCGGCTCAATATGCGGGCGATCGCCATGGACGGCACCTGCACCGGCGAGCACGGCATCGGCCAAGGCAAGATCGGCTTCCTGCGCCATGAGCTAGGCCACGGCGTCGACATCATGCGCACCATCAAGCAGGCGCTGGATCCGCTTGATATCATGAACCCGGGCAAGATTTTGCCGGGCGAAGCCCATTAGATGTCGATTGACGAGAGGTTGCTGCCGATCGAGGTGCCACCGTCGTCCGCTGGCGCGCCACTTCCGCACGTGTTTGCGGATGGAGGCAAGTTGCTTATTGCCTATATCGTCAACACTCCGAAGCCATCATTTGATGGCACGAATCCGCGCTCGGTTTCGCCTACAACGGGCAATCAGTCAGTCGCGATCCTGACAGCAGACCCATATCTGGCACTTCAATTCGGCCCACCGAATGACGAAGCCATCAGCGGGCATCGGCTATATGGACTGGGTTTGCAGCCCTACTCCTCATTCAAAGTTCTCAACTCGTTGTGGACCGCTTCCCTGGAACGAGCAAATCGGGTTCATTCGTCTCACACGCGGGACCTGTTTTCAGCCTATAGGCATTTCATCCTGACGTTCCACGATTCGACGCTGGAATTCATTGCTGAGAGTTTCTCGGTCAGCCTCCATGAGGGGGCGGTTTTAACCGTGTTGATGGAGACTGCCGGACACCGGGCGCTTGGGCGCGACGTCAAACCGGTTCGTTTTCTCGATAGGCTTTGGCGACGTTGATCATTCAGGGATTTCCCGTGCCTTGATCGCACCACCATTTGGTTAGAAGCTTCGGCAGCGAGGCCCGAGACTGACGGGCACGCCGGCGGAGGAGGAATGCCATGGCGATTTCACGCAAGGAAGCGGCGCGTGCGCTGAGCGCCGACGAACAGGAACTGGTGGAGAAATCGCACCATCCGGCGGTGCAGGAGCTTTCCGACGCCGATCTTGCCGGCCTGGTCAAGCTGTTGCGGGAGCGGCGCGACAAGGCGCAGACCCAAGCACACCGCC
>NZ_RZTB01000610.1:0-258 GCF_003997735.1 Mesorhizobium sp. M7A.F.Ca.MR.148.00.0.0
CCTATGGCGCGCAGCGCCGCCTCGAGATCGCTCGCGCCATGTGCACGGGACCCGAGCTTCTGTGCCTCGACGAGCCGGCGGCCGGCCTCAATCCGAAAGAATCGGCGGCGCTCAACGAGCTGCTGATCGACATCAAGAACACCACGGGCACGTCGATCCTGCTGATCGAGCATGACATGTCCGTCGTTATGCAAATCTCCGATCATGTCGTGGTGCTGGAGTACGGCCTCAAGATCTCCGACGGCAGTCCGCAATCGG
>NZ_RZTB01000611.1:0-258 GCF_003997735.1 Mesorhizobium sp. M7A.F.Ca.MR.148.00.0.0
GCCGCGGCGGCGGCCGTCAAGGCCTCCGGCATACCGGCGTTCATCAACGCCCGAACTGACATCTTCCTCAAGACGAAACCGGATGCGCATGACGACGTCCTGCTCGACCAGGCCATCGAGCGCGCGCAGGCCTTCGAAAAAGCCGGTGCACACGGCTTCTTTGCGCCGGGTCTTGGCAATGAGGACCTGATCGAGACGCTTTGCAAGGCAATCGCGTTGCCGGTCAATATCATCGCGCTGGCGCATGTACCGCCGCGT
>NZ_RZTB01000612.1:0-258 GCF_003997735.1 Mesorhizobium sp. M7A.F.Ca.MR.148.00.0.0
CCTATGGCGCGCAGCGCCGCCTTGAGATCGCTCGCGCCATGTGCACGGGACCCGAACTTCTGTGCCTCGACGAACCGGCGGCCGGCCTCAATCCGAAGGAATCGGCGGCGCTGAACGAGCTGCTGATCGACATCAAGAACACATCCGGCACCTCGATCCTGTTGATCGAGCACGACATGTCGGTGGTCATGCAGATCTCCGACCATGTCGTGGTGCTGGAGTACGGCCGCAAGATCTCCGACGGCAGTCCGCAATCGG
>NZ_RZTB01000613.1:0-258 GCF_003997735.1 Mesorhizobium sp. M7A.F.Ca.MR.148.00.0.0
CTGTTTGGACGAAGCACCGGCGAACACGGCGGCGATCGCCGCATAGGCCTTCGGATTGGCGACCGCGAGAAGGAAACCAGCCAGCCATGTTGGACGCGGAGCCTCGGCGGCGCGTGCTGCCATGGGGGCGCCGTGGCTATCTTGAAGGCGAGACAAAGGATGTAGGCCGCGGAGGCGAAAGCCAGCAACGGCGCCAGCTTCGGCGTCACGGTGAGCACCGCCACGACCCCGGTCGCGACAACCAGAAGCACGGCGATC
>NZ_RZTB01000614.1:0-257 GCF_003997735.1 Mesorhizobium sp. M7A.F.Ca.MR.148.00.0.0
ATTATCTGACGGCGCTGCTCGTCGACGGCCAATATGCGCTTGCGGCACTTTCCGACCCGTTCGCGCGGGGCTGGAACCTGTTCGGCACCGCCGACGTGCAGATCGAGGCCGGCATCGTTGCGGGAGCGGACTCCGCGTGGTGGCTGTGGAATATCCAGGCCGGCGCCATCATCCTAGGCCATGTGCTCGCCGTCCTCGTCGCTCACGGCTTCGCCTGGCGCCTGCACCCACAGCCCTCCCGCGCGGCACTCAGCCAG
>NZ_RZTB01000615.1:0-257 GCF_003997735.1 Mesorhizobium sp. M7A.F.Ca.MR.148.00.0.0
AGTCTTCACCTCACTGCCCCTTAGCTCGATTTTTTGCTCGATCTCTTTCAATTTTAGTGCGCCTGATATAATTGACTCGAAATTATCGATAGTCAGTTTATGATCTTTCCCATATTGAAGCAAATAGTATCTAGTTTCTTCCGCTTGCTGTATAAAATTCTCTTGGCAGCGGGTAGTATTATTGATTTTTTCTAGTATGCCGATCGCATCTATACGCTTGTTGAGATCCCGCAATTCTCGAACCCGGTCATTGTGAT
>NZ_RZTB01000616.1:0-257 GCF_003997735.1 Mesorhizobium sp. M7A.F.Ca.MR.148.00.0.0
TACGACTACAACACGCTCGACCAGAACGCGGTGATCGGTCCGCATCCGCAGGTCGGGAATTTCATCTTCGCCAACGGATTCTCCGGCCACGGCCTGCAGCAGGCGCCGGCGGTCGGCAAGGCGCTGGCCGAACTGATCGTTCATGGCGGCTATCGCACGGTGGATTGTTCGGCGTTTGGCTATGGTCGAGTCGCGGAAGGGCGGGCGTTCCGGGAATTGAACGTGATTTGAGCGTTGGCAGGGCAGAGAGGGGTGTG
>NZ_RZTB01000617.1:0-257 GCF_003997735.1 Mesorhizobium sp. M7A.F.Ca.MR.148.00.0.0
GGCAGGCCCCGGCGGCGCCTTGATGTACTATCTCTACAACAAAAGCGTGGAAACGCTTGGCGCGAGCCGGGCAAGCATGCTGCTCTACCTGCAGACGGTGTTCGTGGCTATCCTCGCCTATCTTCTGCTCGGCGAGGGCTTGCACGATTACGATCTGGTCGGTGCGGCCTTCATCGTCGCCGGCATCGTGCTCGCCACAATGGTCAAGCCCAGGCCAGCTCAACCCCGCGTGGCGTAGAAATCTTGAGGGTGACGGC
>NZ_RZTB01000618.1:0-256 GCF_003997735.1 Mesorhizobium sp. M7A.F.Ca.MR.148.00.0.0
GCTGGGGTGTTGGTTTCCCCTGCTGTCGCGGGCGGTGCAAAGCAGGTGCCACCTAGGGTGAACTAACACGGCACACCTCGCGTGCGACTCGCCGCGAAACGACAAGACCTTGGTCTGGTATCGATCCGCCGTGCCGACCTAGCGCGACGGGCGTTCGAGAGCGGCTACACCCTGAGAGTTGACCCCTTTGCATCAATCTGGAACAGGGCAACAGTTCCAAGACACGTCAGCAGCCTTCCGTGGTCTTTTTCATCTG
>NZ_RZTB01000619.1:0-256 GCF_003997735.1 Mesorhizobium sp. M7A.F.Ca.MR.148.00.0.0
TCGGCGAAGGCGCCGACTATGGTCGACGGGATGATGTTCATCAGGAAGCCGGTGATCGACTGGTCGTGCGCTTTGGCGGCGTAGGTGCTGATGGTCGAGGCGTCGAGTGTCGCCGGGTCGATGTTGAAGCCGGCGCCCGGCTGCACGACATTGGCGACGACAAGGCCGATGATCAGAGCCAGCGTCGAAAAGGTGAGAAAATAGAGCATCGCCTTGCCGGCGACACGTCCGACCTTCTGCAGGTCGCTCATGCCGG
>NZ_RZTB01000061.1:0-13337 GCF_003997735.1 Mesorhizobium sp. M7A.F.Ca.MR.148.00.0.0
CCCAATTGCACCGACAAACTGAGCCGACAGAACGCCGCAGCCCGCATCCGGTTCCAGCCGGTACCGGCTGCGCGATGTGCTGGCCGGACGACCGTCAGCTGTGGGCAAAGATATCCTCTTCGTCCCAGCCCATCAGGTCAAGCTTGGCACGCGTCGGCAGGAAGCGGAAGCAGGCATCGGCCTCCTTGGTCCGCCCATCGCGCGCCAGGCGTCCGGCGAGCACATCGCGCAAACGGTGCAGATAGAGCACGTCGGAAGCGGCATATTCGAGCTGTTCGGGCGACAACGTCTCGGCCGCCCAGTCCGACGATTGCTGCGCCTTGGACAGGCCGACGCCGAGAAGCTCGAAGCAGATGTCCTTCAGCCCGTGGCGGTCGGTGTAGGTGCGGGTCAGCCGCGAGGCGATCTTGGTGCAGAACACCGGCTCCGGCATCACGCCGAACGCATTGTAGAGCACGGCAAGATCGAAGCGTCCGTAGTGGAACAGCTTGGTTACGCCACGGTTCCGCAGCAGGCTGACGAGGTTCGGCGCCTTCTTCTGGCCAGGCGCGATCTGGATGACGTCGGCCGTGCCGTCGCCGGGCGAAATCTGCACCACGCACAGCCGGTCACGATGCGGATTGAGCCCGAGCGTCTCGGTGTCGATGGCCACTGCCCCGACATTGTAGTGCGAGAGGTCGGGCAGGTCGTTTTTATGGAAACGGATATCGGCCATTGTCTTCTCCGGTCGAGCCCTACAGTGTCCCCTGACCCGCAAGGGACGCTGCAGCGCTTTGTCTTGTGGCCCGTCCTCGCCGCGATCCGCTGAAAAATCAACAGGAAAACAGGGGTTCCGCCGCTCAGCGCGTCAAGGCATCGAGAATCCGCGCCCAGGAGCGCTGGCCCTTGTGGAAGGAGCTGAGCTCGTATTTCTCGTTGGGCGAGTGGATGCGGTCGTCGTCGAGGCCGAACCCGACCAGCAGCGATTCCATACCGAGATAGGTCTGGAAATCGCCGACAACCGGAATGGAGCCGCCGCTGCCCGTCGTCACCGCCGGCTTCGGCCATTCGTCGGACAGCGCATTCTTGGCCTTGGCCAGGAAGGGCGAGTCGTAGGAAAGCTGGATTGCCGGCGAGCCGCCATGCGGATGGAATTCGACTGAACAGTCGGCCGGAATTCGCTCCTTGACGAATTTCTGGAACGCGGCCCGGATTTTCTTCGGGTCCTGCTTGTGGACGAGGCGAAACGACACCTTCGCCGAGGCTTCGGCCGCGATCACCGTCTTGAAGCCCTTGCCGGTGTAGCCGCCGATGATGCCGTTGAACTCGGCCGTCGGCCGCGCCCAGGTCAACTCCAGCACGGAGCGGCCCTTTTCGCCCGACGGGATCGACAGGCCGACCGGTCCCAGGAACGTCTCGGCGGTCTCGCCGAGCGTCTCCCATGATTTCAGGATCTGCGACGGTGTTTCCTCGACGCCGTCATAGAAGCCGGGGATGGTGATATGGCCGTCCTTGTCGTGGATATCGGCCAGCACCCTGGCCAGGATGCGGATCGGATTGGCGGCGGCACCGCCATAGAGGCCGGAATGCAGGTCGCGATCGGCCGCCTTCACCGTGATCTCCTCGCCGACCAGCCCGCGCAGTCCGACGCAGATCGACGGCGTGTCGCGGTCCCACATGCCAGTATCGCAGACAAGCGCGAAATCGGCCTTGAGTTCGTCGGCATTGGCTTCGAGGAACGGCTTCAACGAGGGCGAGCCGGACTCCTCTTCGCCCTCGAACAGGATGGTGATGCGGCAAGGCAGATTGCCGTGCACCTGTTTCCAGGCGCGGCAAGCCTCGACGAAGGTCATCAACTGGCCCTTGTCGTCGGCCGACCCGCGTCCGGTGATCACCTTGTGATCCGGCCCGACCTCCTTGACAGCAGGCGCGAACGGATCGCTTTCCCACAATTCGATCGGATCGACCGGCTGAACGTCATAATGGCCGTAGAACAGCACATGCGGCGAACCGGCCGGGCCGTCATGGTGCGCAACCACCATCGGGTGGCCTGATGTGTCGCGAACGCTGGCGTCGAAGCCGATCAGCTTGAGTTCGGCCACCAGCCATTCCGCCGCCTTGCGGCAATCGGCGGCAAAGGCCGGATCGGTGGAGATCGACTTGATCTTGAGCAAGCCGAACAGGCGCTCGAGGCTCTGGTCGAGATTGTTGTCGAGACGGTCGAGGACGGGGGAAATTGCGGACATATGTGAAGCCTTTCGATTCAGAACCCGAACCGTAAAGGCAGGACAGGAAAACGAAAAGCCCGCGATCATTGGACCACGGGCTGCAAACGTCTGTCTGGGATAAAAAAGACCGCCGTGGTGGAGGGGGAACCACGGCGGCCTTCTACTCGAAACGATGCGGCAGCCCGGAGAGGGGGGATAGGCTGCCGCAGGTGTCCGGGATAGGCGGGGGACGGGCCTTGCTCCGGACTCGGCGAAAACTGCCGATGACGTGTATTTGGGTCTCTGAACGTGGCGATTCAAGGGCACGAAAATTACAGTTTTGTAACATAGGCGTGAGCAGGGTGACGGCGATCTGTCAGGGTGTTGCCGGAACCGATAGTCGACGCTGCCTTTGGCATGGACCAAGCCGCCGCGCCGCGCTATCCCTGCCGGCATGAAAAAAGGCGATCATCTCTTCCTTGTCGACGGCTCCGGCTACATCTTCCGTGCCTATCACGCGCTGCCGCCGCTGACCCGCAAATCCGACGGCCTGCCGGTGGGCGCCGTTTCCGGCTTCTGCAACATGCTGTGGAAGCTGATGCTCGACGCCCGCAACACCGATGTAGGCATTGTGCCAACGCATTTCGCCGTCATTTTCGACTATTCGTCGAAAACCTTCCGCAACGACCTCTACCCCGAATACAAGGCCAACCGCTCGGCACCGCCGGAAGATCTGATCCCGCAATTCGGCCTGATCCGCCAGGCGACCAGGGCGTTCAACCTGCCCTGCGTCGAGATCGAAGGCTACGAGGCCGACGATCTGATCGCCACCTATGCGAGGCTCGCCTGCGAAGCCGGCGGCGATACCACCATCATCTCCTCCGACAAGGACCTGATGCAGCTGGTTGGCGATACGGTCGCCATGTACGACCCGATGAAGGACCGCCAGATCGGCATTCCGGAAGTCATAGAAAAATGGGGCGTGCCGCCGGAGAAGATGGTCGACCTGCAGGCGCTGACCGGCGATTCGGTCGACAATGTGCCTGGTGTGCCCGGCATAGGGCCGAAGACGGCGGCGCAACTGCTCGAACAGTTCGGTGACCTCGACACGCTGCTGGCCCGGGCCGGCGAGATCAAGCAGGACAAGAGGCGCGAATCGATCATCGCCAATGCCGACAAGGCGCGCATTTCTCGTCAGTTGGTGACGCTGATGAACGATGTGCCGGTGACCGAGGGACTGGAGGATTTCGTGCTGCACGCGCCGGACGGTCCGAAGCTGATCGGTTTCCTCAAGACCATGGAATTCACGTCACTGACCCGCCGTGTGGCGGAAGCGACCAGCACCGAGGCCGGCGACGTCCAGGCCGTCGCGGTCACCGTCGAACGCGCCGATCATGCTCATGGCCCAGATGTCGGGGCCGGGTTGCCGCCGGTTGCCCGAAACGCGTCCGGCACTGAACCGGACGAAGCCGGCGGGACGGCGGAGACGTCAAAACAAGGCGATACCCCTTCCCTGCTCGCGGCACTGCGGCTGGAGCGCGCGGCCACCGGCAAGATCGATATTTCTGCCTATCATTGCATTCGCGATGTCTCGACCCTGAAAGCCTGGGTGGCCGAGGCACGGGAGGCGGGCATCGCCGCCTTCGATGTCCGGGCAACATCGGCTGATCCGATGCAGGCCGAACTCATCGGCATGGCCATCGCCACAGCGCCCGGCCGCGCCGCCTACATTCCTTTTGCCCACATGAGCGGCAATGGCGACCTGCTCGGTGGTGGCGCGCTCGAAAACCAGATTCCGCTGCGCGAGGCGCTGGCCGTGCTGAAACCGCTGCTCGAAGACCGATCGGTTCTCAAGGTGGCGCAGAATCTGAAATACGATCTTGTCATCATGAGCCGCTACGGCATCGATGTCGCGCCGTTCGACGACACCATGCTGATCTCCTACGTGCTCGATGCCGGCACGCCCCATGGTCATGGCATGGATGCGCTTGCCGAAAAGTGGCTCGGTCATACCCCTCTCCAACTCAAGGATGTGACCGGCTCGGGCAAAAGCTCCGTCGGTTTCGATCAGGTCGACATCGACAAGGCGACGGCTCATGCCGCTGAGGACGCCGATGTGACGCTTCGGCTCTGGCTGGTGCTGAAACCGCGGCTTGCCGCCAAGGGCCTGGTGTCTGTCTATGAGCGGTTGGAGCGGCCGCTGGTGCCGGTGCTGGCGCGCATGGAACAGCGCGGCATCTCGGTCGACCGGCAGATCCTGTCGCGGCTCTCCGGCGAACTGGCCCAGGGCGCCGCTCGCCTTGAAGAGGAAATCTACCAGCTCATCGGCGAACGCATCAACATCGGCTCGCCAAAGCAGCTCGGCGACATCCTGTTCGGGCGCATGGGCCTGCCCGGCGGTTCCAAGACCAAGACCGGCCAGTGGTCGACCTCGGCGCAGCTTCTCGAAGATCTCGCTGCCGAAGGCCACGAACTGCCGCGCAAGATCGTCGACTGGCGCCAGTTGACCAAGCTGAAATCGACCTATACCGATGCGCTGCCGGGCTTCATCCATCCCGACACCAAGCGCGTCCACACGTCCTACGCGCTGGCCGCGACGACGACGGGCCGGCTGTCGTCCTCCGACCCGAACCTGCAGAACATCCCGGTTCGCACCGCCGAAGGCCGCAAAATCAGGACCGCCTTCATCACCGACAAGAGCCACCGCCTGGTCTCGGCCGATTACAGCCAGATCGAGCTGCGGGTGCTCGCCCATGTCGCCGAAATCCCGCAATTGCGGCAGGCTTTCGCCGACGGCGCCGACATCCATGCCATCACCGCGTCGGAGATGTTCAACGTGCCGGTCGAAGGCATGCCTTCGGAAGTCCGCCGCCGCGCCAAGGCGATCAATTTCGGCATCATCTACGGCATCTCGGCCTTCGGTCTCGCCAACCAGCTGTCGATCCCGCGCGAGGAGGCAGGCAACTACATCAAGAAATATTTCGAGCGCTTCCCCGGCATCCGAGACTATATCGAGGAGACCAAGGCCTATGCCCGCGAGCATGGCTTTGTCGAAACGATCTTCGGCCGCCGCATCCATTACCCCGATATAAGATCGTCCAATCCCTCGCTCCGCGCGTTCAACGAGCGCGCCTCGATCAACGCCCGCCTGCAAGGCACCGCCGCCGACATCATCCGCCGTGCCATGATCCGCATGGAGGAGGCGCTGGAAAAAGCAGGCCTTTCGGCACGCATGCTGCTGCAGGTGCATGACGAATTGATCTTCGAGACCGTCGAGGCAGAAGTCGAGGCAACGATCCCGGTCGTGCGTCACGTCATGGAGAACGCGGCGATGCCGGCGGTCTCGATGTCGGTGCCGCTGCACGTCGACGCGCGGGCGGCGAACAACTGGGACGAGGCGCATTAGCGCCAACGCAAGGTGTGTTGAGATTCAGGTCAGGCCGAGCCGAAAATGGTGGATTCCGAGAACCGGAGCGGAGCATACTTTTCGTACGTGAGCACAGTTCTACCGCGACGCGGTAGAACGGGGAAGCGCAGGTATCAGCCATTTGCAGGCCGGCATCACCTGAATATCAACGCACCTTAGGCCGCTTCGGCCAGGCACTTGGCACACGTCCCGCGAAATTCGATCACCGCCTTCTTGGCGGCGAAGCCGGTGGAACGCACCCATTCGTCCAACTGGTGGCCGACATCGTGGTCGGACATTTCGGTGACCTGCCCGCATGTGTCGCAGATCGCGAAGGCGGTCATCGAATGGCTGTGGTCGTGCGGCTCGGCGCAGGCGACGAAGGAGTTGATGCTTTCGAGCCGATGCACGAAACCTGACTTCACCAGCGTATCGAGCGCGCGATAGACCTGGAGCGGCGCCCGAAAACCGCGCTCGCGCAATTGGTCGAGCAAGGTGTAGGCACTGAGCGGTCCGCTGGCGGTCTCGAGTTTCTCGAGCACGCACAGCTGATTCTTCGTCAGCACATCCCTTGCCGCCATGATCCTGTTTCCAACTCGCCTTGCGTCGCTTGTGCCGCGCACAAACGATCCATGTCCCATCCAGATAGCGACGAACAGGCATTTTTGCTACTGTTTCCAGCATTCTGCCCGCGAGGCGGTCGAGAACATCGATCGGAGCGGGGCAACAGGCAGGTTGCTCTGCGATGTGACGTTCAAAATACTGACAATATCTTCGGCAAGGATTGCCGCGCTTGGAAATACGGTCGGGCTTGGGGAAGCAATCATGATCAAATTGACGCGGCGGACGCTGCTGGTCGGCACGTCCGCCTTGACCATGGCCGGCATGGTATCGTTCCGGACCATGGCCGCATCGCGCACCTACCATGCGCTGCTGGTCGCCTGCACCGAATATCCCAACCTGCCGCAGAGGAACTGGCTTGTCGGGCCGAAGAACGATGCAGCCCTCGTCCGCGACTATCTGCTGAAGAATGTGCCCGACCCCGTGCGGTTCGCGCCGGAGAACGTCACGCTGCTCGCCAAGGATGTCCCCGGCGCCAGTGGCCTGCCGACCCATGCGGCGATCAAGGCTGCATTGGCCGACCTTGCCGCCAAGGTTCAGCGCGACGATTTCGTCTATCTGCATCTGTCCGGTCACGGTGCCCAGCAGCCGCAGATGGTCAAGGGCGACGAGACCGACGGGCTCGACGAGACCTTCCTGCCCGTAGATATAGGCAAATGGATCAACCGCGATGCCGGCGTGCCCAATGCGCTGATCGACAACGAAATCGGCGCGGCACTCGACGCCATCCGCGACAAGGGTGCTTTCGTCTGGGTTGTGTTCGACTGCTGCCATTCCGGAACCGCGACACGCGCCGTCGAGGTCGATGACGAGCTGGAGCGCAAGGTCGAGTTCGCCGACCTGGTCGGCGGCAACGAGTCCGAGCGGGCTGCCGCGATCAAGGCCTATGACGAGGTGATTTCGGTCGCTGGCTCGCGCGGCATCGACGACAATGGCACGCGCAAGCCCGCCTTCACCCTGACGCCGACCGGTGGCGAACCGATCACCAAGGGCAAGCTGGTCGCCTTCTATGCCGCGCAGACGGTGGAGACGACGCCCGAGATGCCGTTGCCCAAGGGCATCGCGGATGCGCCGCGCTTGGGCCTGTTCACCTTCACCATCCTGTCCAAACTGGCCGAGAATCCCAACGTCACCTATCGCCAACTCGGCCAGGCCGTGCTGCAGCAATATTCGGCCGACAGCCGCACCCGGCCGACACCGCTGTTCGAAGGCGAGTTGGACGCACGGGTGTTCGGCACCGACAAGACCGACGCGGTCATGCAGTGGCCTGTCGTCATCAAGGACGGCGAAGCGACGATCGGCGCCGGGCTGCTGCATCGCCTCACCCCCGGCAGCAAGCTCGCCATCCTGCCATCGGCGCTGTCGCCGCTGTCCGACGCTGTCGGATTTTTGGAAGTGCAGTCGGCAAAAAACCTGGAAAGCCGCGTCAAGCCGGTCGAGTTCGACAAGAAGCCGGCGCTCAAAGTCGCCGACATTCCCGCCAACGCCTATGCGCGGGTGGCGGAGATCGCCGTCGACTACAAGCTCGTCTTGGCGCGGCCGGCCATAGCCAAGGGACTTGAGAAGGAAACCGCTCTGGTCAATTCGGTTCTCGACGAACTGGCGACAGCCAGGGAGACCGGCTTCAACATCGAGCTGGTCGAGCCCGGCAAGAGCGCCGACCTCCGCTTTGCGGTGATGCGCGAGAATGCCGTTCCCGGCGTCAAGGATGCGACCGACAAGCCGGCGCTGTGGTTCCTGCCGGCGTCGGGCGACGTGAGCCTGAAGGAGGGCGGCAAACCGCCGCTGATCATCATTCACGACCGCCACAAGCTGGCCGATGCAACGGCCAGGAACCTGCGCACCATCTTCCGTGCCACCGGGCTTTCGCGGCTGGCGGCGGCCTCCGACTACAAGCCCGAGGACGTCGACGTCCAGTTCCAGGTCAAACGCCGCGACAAGAATGGCCTCGAACCGCTGCAGGCTTCGGTGGTGCCGCGCGTCTCGCCGGGCGACGAAGTGCATGTGCTGGCCAAGAACGGCTCGGACCTGCTGGTCGACATCAACGTGCTCTATGTCGGCAGCGACTATTCGATCACTCATATCGTTGCCGAACGCCTCGCCCCGCAGGCCACGCTCGAGGAGGGACTGCTGGCCTTCACCGACACCAGCTTCGGCATGGAACGGATGATCGCGGTTTTGACCGAGGCGCCGCCGGAGAGCGAGAAGCAGGATCTGAGTTTCCTGGCGCAGGACGGCGTCGCCTCGGCGACGCGTGGAACGGGCTCCGCCGGCTTCTCCGACATGCTGACCGATCTCGGCATGGCGCCGGCAACCCGCTCGGTGATGCGGCTTGCCGACAAGAGCGGCCCGAAAGGCGCGGTGATAATCTTCCCGATGGAAACGGTGCCGCGCGCCTGACCGGATGCCGGCGCCAAAGCCTCACGGCTCTGTTGCGCCGGCTCTTGCGCGATCGGCGCGATATGAGAACATTCCCGGCCGCGTCCTGGCGCATGACGGCCGGATGAAACGGATAGGATCGATTGTGAAGAATTCTGTGTTTTCCTGGCGTGGAACGGTAGCCGGCCTTGCCGGCGGCCTGTTGCTGATCGCCAACGCTTCGGCGGACGAGGCCTGCGGCCTGTGCGTCAAGCAGATCGTCACCAACTCGGAACTGGCGACGTGTTTTCTCGATCAGTACGACCAGTTCGCCAAAAGCGGCAGCGACGCGGTTATCGTCGATCTCAGCAACTGCGCCTCGCGCGGCGTCGTCGAAGCCTTGCCGTCCCCCAACAAGGGGGCGGCGGAGCCCGACGTACAGTTCATGATTTCGCGCCTGCAACTGGAATGCCTGAAACGGAAGCTGGAGACGCCGGGCATCGTGCTGGATCCCTCCGCCACCATTGAACTGGACAGCTGCGGATGAAGAAGCCAACGGGCAACACCAGGCAGACGGCAGTGACCGCACCCGCAAAGGCGCAGGCCGGCAAACCGGTGCTGCAGGAAACCACCGAAGGTTTCCCGTGGCCAAGCAGCCACGAGATCAAGAAGGAGAGCAACCCGTTCACAGACCGCGACTGGCGCATGCTGGTCTATGCCTGGTCGGGCATGGCAGTGCGTCTCGCCATCATCTTCACCTTGATGTTCTCGGTCTACCAGTTCCTGGCCAACCAGGAACAGAAGCGCGTCGAGCAGACCATGTCGCTTGTCGAGCTCTGGGAAAACAAGGACTACCAGCAGGCGCAGCGTGCCCTAAAGGATCGTCTGACGGGCCTCAACGCCAAATATGACAATCTGCTCAGCGCCAACCCCTCGCCGACCGAGGAGCAGGTGTTCCGGCAACGGATCGGCATCGAGGCGATGACCGCCGCCGGTGGTGATATGCCACTCGCCGATTTCAGCGAGAATTTCGACCGCATCGTCTATTTCCTCAACCGGCTGTCCTTCTGCGTCGACGGCGACCTGTGTTCACGCAAAGTGACCGATGCCTATTTCCGCGATTATGCTGTTTCGTTCTGGAGCTATTTTGCCGGCTACATTGACAAGCAGCGCAAGGCGGGTTCTCCCACTTTCGCTTCGGCAATCGAGACCTATGTGCGCAATGGGCCGCCCACGGCCGAAGCCAAATAGCGGCGCGAAAAAGGCGGCGGGATTGCGCCGCCGCCTTTGTCTCCACCGCGAATGCGCAGCGATTATTTATACAGGCTGTTGATCCACTGGACGTTGGCAGCATTCAGGCGCACGGCGGTGTTCGCGTCGGGGCTTTCCGCCACGTTGACACCGGTGACGATGCGCTGCTTGGCCTTGTTATCGTAGGCATAGACCGAACTGCCGCTCGACCCTGGGAACGTATCGCAGTCGTACTGGAAATATTCCGGCGCGATGTTTTCGGCATGCACTTCGCAGTTTGCCTTCCACATCGTGCCCATCGGCTTGTCGCCGGGATAGCCAACGAGATTGGCGGTGAAGTCGCCGAGATCGTCATAGTTCGCATAGCCCAGCCAGCCGAGATTGGTGCCGACATCCTGCTTTAGCGTGACGACGCCGAGATCCCACAGCAGGACCGAACCATAATAACCCTGGTAGTTGTCGATGAAGCCTTGCAGCACATAGGCGCTTTCGAAGGCGAAGGCGCCGAACGGTGCGTCGTCGGCCGTGCTGCCGTTCAGCCCCGGCACGAACAGGTAGTCGGAGAGCCAGTCCTTATCCTCATGACTGTAGAGGCAGTGCGCGGCGGTGAGCACCGTGCGCGGGCCGATCAGCGTTGCCGAACAGCTGCCGAAGCTGCCCGTCTTCGGCGATTTGGCTTCGAGATAGCCTATTGCCGAGAACGGATAGGTCTTGGTGTTCTTGACCTGCTCGCGATCGTCGGTGCCGAAGACCTGACGGCCGGCTTCGCCTTCGCCGAGGTCCGGATCCTCGGTCTTGCGCTCGGCCCCATCTTTTCCAGTGGCCGGAGCGTTCAGTTCCTTGATGATAAGCTCCCGCAGCGCTTCGCTCGGCTCGATCTTGATCTCCTTGCCATCGGCGGACCGTCCGACGATGCCGTAGGATTTGACAGCCGTTGCCTCGTCGGCAAGCGGCGCGGCGCGGCTGTCTTCGTCGGTCAGCTTCGGTGGCGCGATTGGCTTTGCCCGCCCGGGCTTGTAGTCGCCTGAAGTCGCGTCGCGCGCGCTTTCGCCATTGCCGGCACTGGCAGAGCCAGGATCGGCGGCGAAAGCTGGAACCGCCCACATTGCGGTGGAAAGCAATGTGGACGCAATGAGTGCGTTTGTCAGTTTTGTCATGGTGAGACTCTCCCAAAAGTCAGCAAGGACTGGATCAAAATACAGAAATATTGTCGAGATCGTGGTGGCGTCGAAAAAGGAGTTTGGTTACCGCACTTGAAATATGACCATCGCCTATGCGGTCGGTCAAAAGCCCCCGCTAAAGACACCCGCGCGGATATATTGCCTAAATTAATACAACATTGGAATGACAATTAGCTTCCACATAGCCCGTGGAGGGCTATAGGGTTTTGAACGGGGTCTGCACAGGAACGCGATACGCGAAGCAGTGCCTGACTTGGTGTCCCTGCCGTGCCGCTGCAACGAAAGCTGCGCGGCCTGACCACCAGTCTGAGGCTTGCTTTGTTGATCATGCGCCGGGGCTGGTCCGCTCGGGTACATATCAGGAGGGCTTCAGATGAACATCATCCATCGGTTCAGGCCGATCGCCGCTGCATCGCTGCTCGGCATCGCAGCCGCCCTTGCGGCAGCCAATTCCACCCAGGCCGACGAAGCAGTCGCCCGACCGGAGGCAGCAGTCTCGCCAATGAAGCGCGTGACGGAAGCCAGGGCGAAAGCCGCGGCGGAGAACCCCGACGCAGCCGACCGCGTCTATGGCGGCAACCAGGCCGAAAAGGGAGCCTATCCGTTCCAGGTCGCGCTGCTCACCACCGACAGGCTGGACGAGAACCCGGCCTCGCAGGCCAATGCCCAATTCTGCGGCGGCAGCCTGATCGCGCCGCAATGGGTGCTGACGGCAGCACACTGCCTCAACGACAAGGGTCAGCCGGTTTCGCCGGAGAGCGTCACCGTGCTGACCGGTGCAACCGATCTCAGCGAGGGCAAGCGCCACAAGGTGGTGGAGGTCATCGTCAACGAAGCCTACAGCGAGCAAACGCTCGACAACGATCTCGCCCTGCTCCGGCTTGCCGAACCGGCCGATGCGCCGACCATCAAGGTCGCCCATGAGGCAACGCCCGACACCGGCAAGACGACCGTCATCGGCTGGGGCAAGATGCAGGACGGCACCTTTCCGACCACGCTGATGGTTGTCGATCTCGACCTGCAGCCGAACCAGGCCTGCAACAGCGGCATCAAGGCCATCTATGCGCGTGATCTGAAGGCAGCGCTCGGTGATCTGTCCCGCCGTATGCGCTATTCGGAAAAAGGCATCGACGCGGCCGCCAATGCGATCGCCGCCGACATGACCGACCCGCTGACCGGCAACATGATCTGCGCCGGCACCACCAGCGGCGTGCGCGATGCCTGCAACGGCGACAGCGGCGGCCCGCTGTTCATGACCGGTGCCGAAGGCCCGGTCCAGGTCGGCGTCGTCAGCTGGGGCGAAGGCCCGGCTGACGGCAGTGCGGCGTGCGGCCACAAGGAGGCCTACGGCATCTACACGCGGCTGGCCAACTACACCGGCTGGATCGAGGCGAAGATGAAGACCTCGGCTCCGGCGCCGGCAAAGCCCAAGGCGGGACTGGGCACCGCCCAGAAACCGAAAACGCCCTGAAGCAGCGCTGTTCGCTTTCAAGCAAAACGGCGGGAGAGGTTCCCGCCGTTTTGCTTGCCGGCTTATCGAGAGGACTTATTTTCGCGGCGGGCCTTTGCGCTCGGCGGAAGCCGCCCACAGATTAATGTCGGATTCGCGCGCATAGGTGTCGATCTCGGCGAGTTCGGCATCGCTGAAGTCGAGCACCTTGAGCGCGCCGACGCAGTCCTCGACCTGCTCCGGCCGGCTGGCGCCGATCAGTGCCGAGGTCACCCTGCCCTTGCGCAGCACCCAGGCCAGCGCCATCTGCGCCAGCGTCTGCCCGCGCTTGCTGGCGATGGCGTCGAGCGCCTTGATGTTGGCGATGGTCTTGTCGTTGATGAAGGCTGTCTTCAGCGACTTGCCCTGGGAGGCACGGCTGCCATCGGGAATGCCGCCGAGATACTTGTTGGTCAGCATGCCTTGCGCCAGCGGCGAGAACACGATGGAGCCGACGCCGAGCCCTTCGAGCGTGTCGAGCAAGCCATCTTCCTCCACCCAGCGGTTCAGCATCGAATAGCTCGGCTGGTGGATGACGCAAGGCGTACCAAGCTGCTTCAAGATATCGGCGGCCTCGCGCGTGCGCTGCGAATTGTAGGACGAGATGCCGGCATAGAGCGCCTTGCCCGAGCGCACGGCATGGTCGAGCGCACCCATCGTTTCTTCAAGCGGCGTGTCGGGGTCGAAACGGTGCGAATAGAAGATATCGACATAGTCGAGCCCCATCCGCTTCAGGCTCTGGTCGAGGCTGGCCAGAATGTATTTGCGCCCGCCCCATTCGCCGTAGGGACCGGCCCACATCTCGTAGCCGGCCTTGGTCGAGATGATCAGCTCGTCGCGGTAGG
>NZ_RZTB01000061.1:14200-35229 GCF_003997735.1 Mesorhizobium sp. M7A.F.Ca.MR.148.00.0.0
CGGTATCTTTTCACCCGCGCGCGGCTTTGAACTGATCGTCCGCTCCTTGGCCGGCATCGTCGCGAAGGCCGCGACCTGCTTCACCGGTCCGATCAGCTGGATCAGATTGGTGATGTAATACGGTCCGATGTCGAGCACGGGACCGGCGCCCGGCTGGAAGAAGAAATCCGGATTGGGATGCCAATGCTCCATGCCGTGGCCCATGACATGGCAGGTACCGCTCGTGACCTTGCCAAGCTTGCCAGTGTCGATCAGGTTGCGCACCAGTTGGTGCGCGCCGCCGAGGAAAGTGTCTGGCGCCGAGCCGATCCGCAGGCCCTTTTTCTCCGCCCGCTTCTTAAGGTCGAGCCCTTCCTTGACCGACAGCACGAACGGTTTTTCCGAATAGACGTGCTTGCCGGCGTCGAGGATCTGCTTCGACACCTCGTAATGCACCGCCGGGATGGTCAGGTTGACGATGATGTCGATGTCGTCGGCCTTGAGCAGGTCTTCTACGGTGTCGGCGCGCAGCTTGAACTCCTTCGCCCGCGCTTTGGCCGCCTCCATGTTGATGTCGGCGCAGGCACGCATCTCAATGCCGCGAAACAGCGGCGCCAGTGAGAAATACGCTTTCGAGATGTTGCCGCAGCCGATGACGCCGATGCCAAGTTTCTTTGCCATGCTGATTGCTCCTAATAGGTTTTGGCGGCTGCGATGGAGCGGCGGGCGAAACGCTCGATGTCGTTGGGGTTGTCCTGTTCCATGACGTAGTATTGGGCAGCACTCTTGGCACGCAACACCTTGATCAGGCCGGCCCAGTCGATGGTGCCATGGCCGACATCCGACCAGCCATCCTCATCCAGCCCCTCGCCGGGCTTGGCCATGTCCTTGACGTGGACGGCGCTGATGCGCTTGCCGTGTTTTTCGATCCACGGCAACGGATCATCGCCGCCGCGCACCACCCAGGCAACGTCCATCTCCCAGCTGACATCGGGCGCGGATGACAGGATGTGGTCCTGCGGCACCGATCCGTCGGCAAGTTTCTTGAACTCGAAATCATGATTGTGCCAGGCAAAGCCGTAGCCGGCCTTTTTCGCGGCGTCGCCGACCTTGGCCAGGCGTTCGCCGAAGCCGCGCCAGCCGGCCACGTCGGATGGCCGCTGATCGGGCATCAGGAAGGGACAGATGAGCAGCGTGATACCAAGTGCGTCGGCGGTTCTGCGCACGCCGTCGAAATCGTTCTCGAGCGCGTCGATCGAGAAATGCCCAGTCGGCATGGCAAGCCCGTTCTTGTCGAGCTCGGCACGGAGTGCCCCGGGATCATCATAGACGCCGCCAAAACCTTCGACCTGGGCGTAGCCGAGCTTGCCGAGCATGGCGAGCACACCGTCCCAGGGTTGGAAATTGCGGGCGCTGTAAAGTTGGAATGACCAATTCATCGTCTCTGTCCGTTCGCTTGGGATTGGAAGGTTGGTTCTCGGAAGCTAGATGCGTGTGCCGGTTGCGGTGTCGAAAAGCGAAGCGCGCATCGGATCGAAGCCAAGCGTCACCGCCTCGTCATTCTTGGGCGTGCGTTCCGAGGTCACTCGGACGCTGAAATTCTGCTGGGCAAGCTTCAGCCAGACCAGCGTGTCGGAGCCCATGGGTTCGACCACCTCGACATTGGCGGCTGTCGAGAACGGCCAGCCGGTGCCACTGTTCAGACTGACATGCTCGGGCCTGATACCGAATGTGACGGGGCCGGGAGCCGGAGGCTTGGCAAAGTCGTAAGTGCCGAGCGGGATCTTGATATCCTCGGCCGCGAACCGCCAGCCGCCGTCGGCGTCTTCCAGGCGGCCATCGACGAAGTTCATTGCGGGCGAGCCGAGGAAGCCGGCGACGAAACGGTTGACCGGCCTGTTATAGATGGTCTGCGGCGCATCGAGCTGCTGGATGACGCCGCCCTTCATCACCGCGATGCGGTCGGCCAGCGTCATCGCCTCGATCTGGTCGTGGGTGACGTAGATCATGGTGTTCTGCAGCTTGCGATGCAGCAGCTTGATCTCGACGCGCAGTTCGGCGCGCAGCTTGGCATCGAGATTGGACAGCGGCTCGTCGAACAGAAACACGTCGACATCGCGCACCAGCGCCCGTCCGATGGCGACGCGCTGGCGCTGGCCGCCGGAAAGGGCGGCCGGCTTACGCTGCAGCAGCGGTTCGATCTGCAGGATTTCAGCCGCCCGCGCGATCCGCTTGGCGATCTCTTCCTTTGGCGTGCCGGCGACACGCAGCCCGAAGGACAGGTTCTTCTCCACCGTCATTTGCGGGTAGAGCGCATAGGACTGGAACACCATGCCGATGCCGCGGTCCTTGGGCTCTTCCCAGGTGACGTTCTTGCCCTTGATGAAGATGCGGCCTTCGGAGACATCGAGCAGGCCGGCAATGCAGTTGAGCAAGGTCGACTTGCCGCAGCCGGACGGCCCGAGCAGCACGATGAACTCGCCATCGGCGACATCAAGATTGAGCGTCTCCAGGACGGTTACCGCGCCGAAATTCAATGACAGGTCCTGGATCGAAACGCTGGTATCATTGGCTGCCGTCATCGCCGTCACCCCTTCACCGCGCCGGCGGCGATGCCGCGTACGAAAAGCTTGCCGGAAATGAAGTAGACGATGAGGGGCACAAGCCCGGTCAGGATGGTTGCGGCCATGTTGACGTTGTACTCCTTCACGCCTTGCACCGAATTGACGATGTTGTTGAGCTGCACCGTCATCGGATAGGTGTCGGGGCGGGTGTAGACGACGCCGAACAGGAAGTCGTTCCAGATGCCGGTCACCTGCAGGATGATGGCGACGACGAAGATCGGCAGCGACATCGGCAGCATGATGCGCAGGAAGATGCCCCAGAAGCCGGCGCCGTCGACGCGTGCCGCCCGGAACAGCTCTTCCGGCATCGAGGCGAAATAATTGCGGAACAGCAGCGTCAGGATCGGCATGCCGAAAATGGAATGGACGATCACCAGTCCGCTGAGGCTGCCATAGAGGCCGATCTCGCGCAGGATGATGACGATCGGATAGATCATCACCTGGTAGGGAATGAAGGCGCCGACGATCAGGATGATGAAGAACGTATCGGCGCCCTTGAAGCGCCAATTGGCCAGTGCATAACCATTCACCGAGGCGATGGCGATCGACAGCAGCACCGACGGCACGGTGATCCGCACCGAATTCCAGAAACCGCGCGAGAGCCCGTCGCAGTTAAGGCCGGTGCAGGCCGTCGACCACGCCTTGACCCACGGCTCGAAGGTGATCTCGAGCGGCGGTGAGAAGATGTTGCCGAGCCGGATCTCCGGCATGCCCTTGAGCGAGGTGACGACCATGACATAGAGCGGCAAGAGGTAGTAGACCGCCATGACGAACAATGTGCCGTAGAGAAAGACGTTGCGGCGCGAAATCACGCGGCGCGGCTTTGGACCGTAGGGCCCGGCGATGTCCTGGCGCGCGCCGGCGGCAACGCTTGCTTGAGCGGTGATGTCTGCAATGCTCATTTGCGCCGCCCGAACTCGAGATAGGCCCAAGGCACGATGACGATCACCACCGAGAGCAGCATCATGGTCGAGGCGGCAAAACCCTGGCCGAGGTTCTGGGCGAAGAACATATAGTCGTAGACGTATTTGGCCGGCACTTCGGAGGCGATGCCCGGGCCGCCGCTGGTCTGGGCCACGACGAGGTCATAGACCTTGACGATGCCGGAAGCGATGATGACGAGCGTGGTGATGAAGACCGGCCGCATCATCGGGATGACGATGAACAGATAGGTCTTCCACATCGGGATCCCATCCACGCGCGCCGCCTTCCAGATGTCTTCGTCGATACCGCGCAGGCCGGCCAGCATCAGGCACATGATGAGCCCGGTGCCTTGCCACAGCGCAGCGATCGATATGCCGTAGATGACGATGCTGGAATTATAGAGCGGGTCGAAGCTGAAGCTCGTCCAGCCTAAGTCCCGAACGACATGCTGGATGCCGAAATCCGGATTGAGCAACCACTGCCAGACCAGGCCCGTGACGATGAAGGAGAGCGCGAAAGGATAGAGGAAGATGGTGCGGAACGTGTCCTCGAAGCGGATCTTCTGATCGAGCAGCGCGGCAAGCAGAAAACCGATGACCAGCGAGAACACCAGCGAGATCGCGCCGTAGATCAACAGGTTCTCGATCGAGATCAGCCAGCGCGGCGCCGCCCACAGCCGGTAATACTGGTCTAGTCCGACGAAATTCAGCCGCGGCAGGAGCTTCGAATTGGTGAAGGAATAAAGCACCGTCCAAACGGTGCCGCCGACGAAAACCACCATGGCGGTGAGGATCATCGGGATCGAGGCGACCTTCGCATTGAGGTTGCGGAACAGAAGGTTGGGGCGTGCGCTCTTGCTCATCTCGTCAGCCGGCTGGGTAAGGGCGGTGCATTCCCGGCCCCGCATTCGCAAGGCCGGGAGCGAGGCGGGTTGCCTCCAGCGTCAGTCCGCCGAAGCGATGAGGTCGGCGAAGCGCTTCTGCGCGTCTTCGACGGTCAGTTCCGGCTTGGCGAAGAATTCGGCGAAAAGGTCTTCCTTCTGCTTCTGGGTGTCCTGCGAAAGCAGTTGGTCCGTCCACGGCATGACGGCACCCTTGGCAAGAATGGCGAGGCCCTTCTTCATGCAGTCGTTGGCCGCATTGAGATCGACGTCGCCGCGCACCGGCAGGGATCCCTTCTTCAGATTGAAGGCAACCTGCGTCTTGGGATCGAGCAGCGTCTCGGCCAGCACCTCCTGCGCCTTGCTCTTGTCGGCATCCTTGAGCAGCGGGAAGTAGAAGGCGTCACCGCCCGTGGCTATCACCTCGTTCAGCCCAAGGCCTGGCAGGCAGGTGTAATCCTTGCCGGCGGTCTTGCCGGCAACTTGAAACTCGCCCTGTGCCCAGTCCCCCATGATCTGGCCAGCGGCCTTGCCGGTGATGACCAGGTTGGTCGCCTGGTTCCAGTCCTGCACATTGGTGTTCTTCGCCATCTTGCGGGCATCGTCCGCGGCCTTGAAGACCTTGGCGACTTCGGGCCCGGCGGCGAACTTGGCATCCTTGTCCTTGTAGACCTTGAGGAACGTGTCCGTACCGCCCACAGCCGCAAGCAGGACGTCGAAGGCACCGGAGGATTGCCAGGCCTGTCCGCCGACGGCGAGCGGGATGATGCCGGCCTTTTCCAGCGCCGGCGCTGCCGCCACGAATTCATTCCAGTCCTTCGGCAACGGCACGCCGGCCTTCTCGAAGGCCTCGTTGGACAGCCACAACCACTGCCAGGAATGGATGTTGACGGGCACGCAATAGATCTTGCCGTCGATGGTGCAGCCGTCGAGCAGGCTCTTCGGCCGGACGACATCAGTCCACTTGCCCTTGGTGGCGACGTCGGTGAGGTCGCGCATCAGGCCGGCCTGCACCAGTTCTTCCGCCTGCCGGCCATGGTTGAATTGCGTGGCGCCCATCGGATCGCCACCGGTGATGCGGCTGATCATGATTGGCCGCGCCGTGCCGCCGGAGCCGGCAATGGCGCCGTCCACCCAGTGGTTGCCGGTCGCATCGAATGCCTTGGCAAGTTCCGCAACCGCCGCCGCCTCGCCGCCCGACGTCCACCAATGGGTGACTTCCAGGTCCGTCGCGGCCGCCTGGCCGGCAAACTGCAACGCGGCCGTCGCTGCCAGCGCAGCGGTCAAAAGTTTGTATCGCATTTCGGCTCCTCCCAGAATCTGAAACGTTACAGATTTTCGATACGGCAATTGCGTGAGCTGTGCAACCCATCAACGAAGCGCCCCCGATATTTTTTCGGACCGCGAACAAATTCGCATGAATGATCGCGCTTCTCATGCACTGCAGCATGTTTGCTGCGGCGCAAACACCGAAATGCCGCCTGATACGGGCAAAAGGCGGCGGCAGAGGCGATTTCTCCTGGAATCCCAAGCGTTTCGCAAAAGAACCATCCACCTCGTGGGCGAGGGACATGTAACTCGATATGGCAATCTGTAACGTTTCAGTATATTGAGACTTTCCGGGGCTGGAACGCATAGCGTATCGCCATGACGGCGATTGCCGACATGGCTCGCGGCTGCTATGCGCCTGACGGGCGGGACGAATGGACAGACAGCGTACGGACAAGAACGGGGAGACCTCGGCACAGGGACGGCCGACGTTGAAGACGCTTGCCTTCATGACCGGGCTCGGCGTCACCACCGTGTCACGCGCCTTGAAGGATGCCCCGGAAATCGGCGCCGAAACCAGGCGCCGCGTCCAGCTCGTCGCCAAGCAAATCGGCTACCGGCCGAACCGCGCCGGCGTGCGTCTGCGCACCGGCAGGACCAATGTCATCAGCCTCGTGCTCAACACCGACCGCGAGATCATGAGCTTTGTCTCGGACATCATCTACGGCGTTTCGGAAGTGCTCGCCGAAACGCCCTATCACCTGATCGTCACGCCCTATTCCCGCTCGCAGGATCCGATGGAGCCGATCCGCTATCTCGTCGAGACCGGCTCGGCCGACGGCGTCATCATTTCGCGCACCCAACCGAACGATCCGCGCGCCCGCTACATGCTCGAGCACGGCATGCCCTTTGCCACGCATGGCCGCACCGACATGGGCCTCGTCCATCCCTACCATGACTTCGACAACCATGTTTTCGCGATGGAAGCCGTGCGCCGCCTGGCGAGTATGGGCAGGCACAAGCTGGCGCTTCTGTCGCCGCCGCCCGGGCTGACCTATTATGGCCACACGCTGAACGGCTTTGCCGATGCGCTGAGCGAGGTCGGAGCCAGCGAAATTCCGTTCAACACCGTTTCCGTCGATCACACGATCGAGCAGATCAGGACCAGGACCGCGCAGGTGATGCGCCGCGAAAACAGGCCGGACGGCTTCGTCAGCAGCGCTGCCGCCGCGACACTGGCGATCGTCGCCGGCATCGAGGATGCCGGCCTCAAGCTTGGCCGCGAAGTCGATGTCGTGTCCAAGCAGTCGTCGGACCTGTTGCATCTGTTCCGGCCGGAATTGCTCGTCGTCAACGAGAACTTCCGCCTGGCCGGCTCCGATCTCGCCCGCTCCGTGCTCGGCTGGATCGGCGGCGCCGCACCCGGCTCGTTGCAGCGCCTGGTCGCCACCAGCGAGGTTCAGGCGTTCAGCCCGCCGGTTTCCGTTTAGGCCCTTGGGTTAGCCAGCCGCACCGCTTCCCCACGGCCCGTGGAAAGCGCCCTTGTCGTCGATGCGCTCGAAGCCGTGCGCGCCGAAAAAGTCGCGCTGCGCCTGGATCAGGTTCGAGGTACCGCGGCCCTGGCGGTAGCTGTCGAAATAGGCAAGTGCGGAAGACAGCGCCGGCACCGGCGAACCGGCCTCCGAAGCCCTCGCCACGATGCGGCGCAGCGACGGATGCGCTTCCTGCATCAGCGCGATGAAGGCCGGGGCCATCAGGAGGTTGGTCGAGGCGCCGCCCTTGCTGAAGGCTTCCGCCATGGTGTCGAGCATCTGCGAGCGGATGATGCAGCCGGCGCGCCAGATCCTGGCGATGGTCGGCATCGGCAGGTTCCAGTTGAATTCCTTGGAAGCGCCGCTCATCACCGCGAATCCTTGGGCGTAGGCGGCGATCTTGCCGGCGAACAGCGCCAGTTCGAGATCATGCAGCAATTCGTCCTTGTCACCGGAAATTTTCGTCACGCCGGCGTTGCCATAGGCCTTTTCCGCCGCCAGCCGCTCGTCCTTGATCGACGACAGAACGCGTGCCGCCACCGCCGCCTCGATCGCGGTGGCCGGAATGCCGAGCTGCTGCGCCTCGATGACCGACCATTTGCCGGTGCCCTTCTGCCCGGCGCGATCAAGGATGATGTCGACCACCGGCTTGCCGGTCTTCGGATCGTCAGCCGCCAGCACCTTGGCGGTGATCTCGATCAGATAGGAGTTGAGCCGGCCCTTGTTCCAGTTGGCAAACACCGTGCCGATCTCTTTCGGGCCCATGCCCAGGCCGTCGCGCAGGATGCCGTAGATTTCCGCGATCATCTGCATGTCGGCATATTCGATGCCGTTGTGGATGGTCTTGACGAAATGTCCGGCGCCGTCGGTGCCGAGCCACGCCGCGCAGGGTTCGTCCTTGAACTTGGCGGAGATGGCGGTCAGCACCTTCTCGACGCGCTTCCACGAGTCCTCCGTGCCGCCGACCATGATCGACGGCCCGTGGCGCGCGCCCTCCTCGCCGCCGGACACGCCCATGCCGATGAAGGTGAGGTCCGAGCCGGAAAGCTCCGAGAAGCGCCGCATCGTGTCGCGGAAATTGGCGTTACCGGCGTCGATGACGATGTCGTTGGCCGACAGCACGCCGCGCAGAGCCGCGATCTGTTCGTCGACCGGCTTGCCGGCCAGCACCATGATGATGATAGGACGCGGCGGCCGGATCGCGGCGGCAAGCTCTTCCAGGCTGTAGCAAGGCACGACCATGTCCCTGAGCGCGCCGGCATTCTCGATGAAAGCGTCGGTGCGCGCCCTGGTGCGGTTGAAGACGGCGATGCGATGCCCGTGCTCGGCGATGTTGAGCGCCAGGTTGGAGCCCATCGTGCCAAGGCCGATCAGGCCGATTTCGGCTTTTTCCATCGTTTCTTCCCTGCTTTCGGATCTTGTTGGTTGAAGCCCGCGATTTTGCCGGGATGATTGACGGGCCTTTTGGGCCACGTCAACCGCCTCGCCGAATTGTGTTGCACGGATGCCTAGCCAAGCTCGTGTCGGTCCGGCCTTACGGCCTGATATCGACGGGCGCCTCGATCTTCACCATCTGAAAATCCGAGACCAGTATGTCGATGCGCACTGTCCACCGGCCGGGCACCGGGATGACGAGGTTGTCGACGCGCCAGCTGCCGTCGCCGGGCTTGCTCGCAGCGCGCTTCAGCGGCTCGATGCCGGAATCGGGCTTCGACAGCACAAGCGTCACCTCCTTGGCGTCGAGCGGGCCGAAATCGCCGCTCATGATGACCATCGAGGCAACGACCGGGCCGGCATGGCCGGGAGTGATGCTGAGATCGGCCATCGCTTGCAGCGCGTGGATATGGACCGACACCGGTTGCGCTGCCGCAATCGCGAGCGCTCGTGGCGGCGGTGTGAAACGCCAGCCCGCGGCAACGCCGAAAATAGCCAACACGATAAGTGTCTCGACGCCGATCGAGCGGACCAGCCTGCGTTGAACTTCCGTCGATCCCGCCTCGGCCGATGCCGTAAGTTTCCAGCGATTGACGGCAGCGAGCGTGAACAGAAAGACCAGCAGCCCCAGCTTGATAAGCAGCAGCCTTCCATAGGCGGTGTCGACCAATGCCGCGGGTGTTTGCACCTGGATGACGGCAAGCACGATGCCGGCAGCGGCAAGCACGGCCACCACGGGCAGGATCGCCCAAGAAAACCGCCGCAGGAATGGCGTGGCCCCCGCCGATTGCCTCTTCACCGCCAGCCCGAGTGGGACCAATGCGCCGGCCCACAACGCGATGCCGACGCCGTGCAGGAACACCATCGGCCGCGTCAGCCATTGCGGTTCGGCGGCACTGGCATGGCCGCTGGCGGCAAGGGCAACCCCCACCCCGGCCAGGCCGGCCAGCGCCAATGGTTTGGCGGTGGCGCGGGGACCGGCCAGCGACAGCAGGCCAAGGCCCAGCGCGATCAGCGCGACCAGCACTGTCCAGCCGAAACTGGTGTCGAGCCCGGTCCGCCAGACGACCGATTGTGCCAGATGGGAGAGCGGCGCCCCCAATGCGTCCAGACCTTGCAAGCCGAGCGACAGGCACGACGCGACCAGCCCGCTCAGGATTGCAGCTGCAACGAAGCGCTGCCCGGCACGGCCACTTCCGGCCAACCAGGCAAGCGCGAAGGCGCCGCCAACGCCGAGGAAAAGGCCGACGTAGAGAAAGATTTTGCCCGTCCAGATAGCCGACCGCAACGGCCAGTCGACGGCTTCGGATACGGCGGGCGGCTCGCTGGGCGCGCCGATGGAAAACAGCAGCGATCCGCCGACGGGATGACCGTCTGCGGAGATGACGCGCCAGCTCAAGACATGCGTGCCGGACTTGAGTGGCTGCGGATTGTCGATCTCGACGGTCTGGTCGCTGAGCCGGAATGACGTTAGCGGAACTGGCTTGTCGTCGGGCTTCACCAGCGTCAGCACCAGAGGCGAGACCGGCTCGCTGAAGGTCAGCGAGAACTGCGCCGGCCCCTGTGCCAGCACCGCGCCGTCGGCCGGGTCGGTCTTGATCAGCGCGGCATGGGCAAAGGCCTGATCCGACACGGCAAGGCTGGCAAGAAACACGATCACGGCCAACAGGCCGGCGGCAAGCCGGCCGGCGCGTTGGCCGGTCATGGAAGCCGTTTGCAGGAAGGAGGTCGTGCCCATGTCACCGCCACGAAAAGGAGCGGCGCGCTCGAAAGGGCGCGCCGCCTGGGAGATCATTTCTTCGGCAGCAGCTTGATGCCGGGTGCCGGGCTTTCCAGCGCGTCTTCATCCTGCCCTGCCGCCGGGATCTCGATCCAGCGATCGGCGGCGCCGTCGCATTCCTGCACCACCGGGAAGTATAGTTTTTGGCCCGCCGGGAGATCCGCCGTCAACGTCGCGCGGAAGACGAACTCGTCGTAGAATTCATCGGGCAGGCTGCCGGCGTTCCAGTCGACCTCCTTGACCCCGTCGGTCACCGCCTGACCGTAGAGTTGGTAGGATTTGTCGTACTTGCCCTTCTTGGTCTGTAGCGTCCAGCCAGGCTTCGGCATCGGCTTCACCGCGATCACCCCTTCCGGAATCTGCACGCGCACGGCGGTCGTCGCCTTGCCTTCGCAGCCATGCGGCACCCGCAAAACGGCCTTGTAGGTCGAGCCGACCGCCGCCTCCTGGGTTTCGAACGTGATATGCGCGAAGGCGGCGCTGGTTCCGAGCGCGAGAAGTGCGCCGGCCGACAAAAGATATTTGTTCATGATGGTCCCTCGGATTTTCAAAATTTGTCGAACCGGCCGGATCAATTGGCGTGATCGTCCATGGCGCCACCGCCCATGCCTTCGACAGCGAAATCGACGCTGACGGCGCCGGCCTTTTCGAAGGTCAGGACGGCGGAGAACTTTTCGCCCTGTTTGGGTTGCCGCTTCAGGCCGATGAACATCAAATGATAGCCGCCAGGCGCAAGCGCGACCTTGCCGCCGGCCGGAATTTCCAGGCCGCCGGCAACCGGCCGCATGGTCATGACGCCGTCCTTGACGCCCATCTCATGCAGCTCGGCCTTTTCAGAAACATCGGACGAAATCGACACCAGCCGGTCCGGTGCACTGCCATTGTTGGTGACGGTGAAATAACCCCCGGCCACTTTGGCACCGGCAGGTGTGGCGCGCGACCAGGGGTGGCCGATCTCGAGATCGCCAAGTTTGAACTCATGCGCGAGGACGGACTGGGCGCCTGTGAACAGCAGCGCAAGAGCCAGCACGGCAATGCCGACACGCTCTTTGATGCCGCGTAGAATGCCGCCTGGCGCAGGACGCGCGGCGTCAGGGAAAAGATAGGACATGGTTGCTCCATGAAGTGAAGGTCGCGCCGTTGCCGGTCGCGAGCAGTTTGATCTTTGGATGGGTACGCCCACGCAAGGTTCCGCCGGGCAAACAGGCTCAGGCCGTCAGCGGCGGCGCACGCGGGTTCGACGGCGAGCGCTCACGCGCAAAGTCGAGATGGATGGCCGCCGGAAAAACAAAGGCGACCGTTTTGAAGGAAAGGCTGCCCAGCGCCAGGCCAGCACCGGGCGGCGACGCAAAGGCCGCCGAAACCATGCTGCAGCCGAGCACGCAGCATGCCGGAAGATGGGACGGCTGCTGGTTGCCGCCGGGAAGCTGGGCTGCGCCCTCATGGGTGCAGATGACGTTGCCAAAGGCGTCGAGCTGCGAAGCATTGGGACCGGTGCCGAAGGCGAATGCTCCGAGCGTCGACTGGAGCAACAGCAGATAGGCCGCGACCAGCGCGACCGGCATGCTCCACCGTCTCCTCGATACGCTCAAAGCCCTGCCTCTTCGCAGCAATGCGACATTCCTAGCACGGGGCTGGCGGGTGGAAAATCGCCAAATCGCCGCGGCGCCAACGCGGCAGGGTCAATGCATGTCGCCCAAAAGTGTATAGTGGTTTTGGGACGACGACATGCATGAAACAAGACTCCGAGCCGCGATGCGGCTCAGTGTTTTTGCAGCGACCGGCTCTCCGGGATCGAGGTCAGCAATGTCTGGCGCGCCGACTTCAGGTGCTTGCGGCAAGCGGCGTCGACCTTGCCGAGGTCGCGCGATTTCAGCGCCTCGATATAGACTAGATGCTCGCCGATCGCGACTTCGTTGCGTTCGCGTTCCTGCGCCTTGTTCCACTGGTAGTGGTAGTGGAAGATCATGGCGATGACATCGTAGAAATCGACGATGAAGCGGTTATGCGACGCCCGGTGGATGAGCCGGTGGAAGCGCTCGTCGAGTTCGGAGAACTCGGTGAAGCGGGTGGCGATGTCGTTTGCCAACTGGCGATGCTCATCTTCCAGGCGGTCGAGATCGGTCCAGACCGCGCTGTCCTGCGGTAAAGCGGCAAAGGCAGCCGCCGAGCGCAATTCGAACATTTCGCGGATTTCGGTCAGCTCCAGCGCGAAGGCGCGGGTAAAGCCCTTCAGCACCCAGTGACTGTTGCGACGCTTCTCGATCAGGCCGAAGCGGGAGAAGCGGATCAGGAACTCGCGCACGCTGGTGGTGCCGACGCCGATCTCACGCGCCAGTTCGAGTTCGTTGATCTGCATGCCGGCTTCGGCGCCGCCGGCGAGCAGCCGACGCATGAACGACCGTTCGATGATCTCGGCCAGCGTGTCGGTCTCCTCCTCGGGGAAGAAATCATCGGGACGCGGTTCGCGCAGCACCGTCTTGGCGCGCTTGTTCCAGGCGATCAGCCCAGTCTCTTCCATGCGCGCGAGAATGGTGCGCACCGTGGTACGGCTGACGCCAAGCAAGGTACCCAGTTCCGGCTCAGAAGGCAGGCTGCGCGTTTCGTCGAGCAGCCGCAGGCAGCGGTTATAGGCATCCTTGTAGACGTTGTTGCTCTTCGACATCCCTGACCCGTTGCACGCCGTCGCTTGCGGCGGCCGGTTTGAAGCGCAATATGACGTTCCCATGGCCCTGAGAAGCGAAATTGCTTCCCGGAACAACCCAGGCATGCGGAACTCCCCACGAAAAAACAATTGACGCAAAACTGTTTTTTCACGATAAAAGACATTATCTCTAAACAGACGCGTGTCAATCCGTCTGCGCAACCCAGGATCACCCAGGAAACCGCCCGTGAACGCCTCCAACTGCATTCTCCTGTCCCCTGCCGACAATGTCGCCGTCGCCAACGGCCGCATCGAGATCGGCACCGCGTTGCCGGGCGGTGCCGTCGCCAGTGCGCTGATCGAGCCCGGCCACAAGGTGGCGATCAAGCCGATCGCCACCGGCGAGGCCGTGGTGAAATACGCCCAAGCGATCGGTCGCGCCACGCAGGATATTGCGGCGGGCGAGCACGTGCATTCGCACAATCTGGTTTTCGAATCCGGTCGCTTGCCGGTCGTGCCGCCGAGCGAGGCCGAGCACGCGACGGAGGCCGACCGCGCCCGCACCTTCATGGGCTATCGCCGCGCCGATGGCCGCGCCGGCACGCGCAACTTCATCGGCATCGTCGCCAGCGTCAATTGCTCGGCCACCGTCTGCCATTCCATCGCCGACACCGCCAACCGCACGCTTTTGCCTAAATATCCCGGCATCGACGGTTTCGTGCCGATCGTGCACGGCCAGGGCTGCGGTATGAGCGGCACCGGCGACGGCATGATGGTGCTGCACCGTACACTCGCCGGCTACGCCCGCCACCCGAATTTCGGCGGCGTGCTGATGGTCGGCCTCGGCTGCGAAGTCAACCAACTCACCCTATACGGCCAGAAGGGCGTCGCTGCCGGCAAACGCCATTTCAACATCCAGGACGCCGGCGGATCGCGCAAATCGGTGGAAAAGGCGATGGGCGTGCTGGCCGAGATCGCCGAGGAAGTCGGCCAGCTGAAGCGTGAGCCGATCCCGGTCAGCGAGATCGTCGTCGGCCTGCAATGCGGCGGCTCGGACGGCATGTCGGGCATCACGGCCAATCCGGCGCTGGGCGCGGCTGTCGATATCCTGGCTGGCGTCGGCGGCATCGGCATCCTCTCCGAGACGACGGAGATCTACGGCGCCGAACATCTGCTTGCCTATCGCGCGGCAACGCCGGAGATCGCGCAGAAGCTCGACGGTTTCGTGAAATGGTGGGAGGACCACGTCGCTAAGCATGGCGCCTCGATCGACAACAACCCCTCGCCCGGCAACAAGCGCGGCGGTCTCACCACCATCCTGGAGAAGTCGCTCGGCGCGGTCGCCAAGGGCGGTCAGACGCCCCTCAACGGCGTCTTCGGCTACGCCGAAAAAGTCACTGGCAGCGGCCTCGTGTTCATGGACACGCCCGGCTACGACCCGGTTTCGGCGACCGGCCAGGTGGCGGGCGGCGCCAACGTCATCGTCTTCACCACCGGCCGCGGCTCATGCTTCGGCTGCCGCCCGACGCCGTCGATCAAGGTCGCCACCAACTCCACCATGTACCACCAGATGGAAGAGGACATGGACGTCAATTGCGGCGTCATCGCCTCGGGTGAAAAGACCATCGCCGGCATGGGTCGCGAGATCTTCGAACTGATCGTCGAGACGGCTTCCGGCCGCAAGACCAAGAGCGAGGACTTCGGCTACGGCGACAACGAGTTCGTGCCCTGGCATCTGGGCGCAACACTTTAGATTTTACTGATATAAAGTAGACTGCGCGCCGGTCAGCGGCGGGCAACGGGGAGGTTGTGCATGGAAAGACGCCGCATCGGCCAGACAGCGCTGGAAGTCACCGAGGTCAGCTTCGGCGGCGCCGCACTTGGCGGCCTTTACCGCGCCTGTTCGCGCGAAGCGGCGATGGAGACGCTGCAGGGCGCCTGGGATGCCGGCCTGCGCTATTTCGACACCGCACCCTTCTACGGTTTCGGCCTGTCGGAGCGCCGCTTCGGCGACTTCCTGCGCTACAAGCCGCGCGATTCCTATGTGCTGTCGACCAAGGTCGGCCGGCTGTTCCGCCCGGTGCCGGACGATCAGGTTCCCGATCACTCCTATGTCGATCCGCTGCCCTTCGCGCTCGACTACGACTATTCCTATGACGGCATCATGCGGTCGGTCGAGTTCAGCTATGCGCGGCTTGGCCTAAACAGGATAGACATCCTGTTTGTCCACGACATCGGCGCCTACACCCATGGTGTCGAGAAGACCAAGCTGCACTTTCGCGACCTGATGGACGGCGGCCTCAAGGCACTTGAAGAGCTGAAACGGTCCGGCGTCATTTCCGCCTATGGGCTTGGCGTCAACGAAGTGCAGATCTGTCTGGACGTGATGCGCGAGGCGCCGCTCGACTGCATCCTGCTCGCCAGCCGCTATTCCTTGCTCGACCGCAGCGCCGAAGCGGAGTTGCTGCCCCTATGCCGGGCGCGGCAGACCTCCTTGGTCATTGGCGGCGTGTTCAACTCCGGTATCCTGGCGACCGGGCCGGTGCAAGGCGCACATTTCGACTACCGCCCTGCCAGCCATGACGTGCTCGACCGCGTCGGCGCAATGGAAAGGATCGCCGCCGAGGGTGGCTATCCGCTCGCCGCCGCAGCGTTCCAATTCCCCTTGCATGAACCTGCCGTCGCCACCGTGCTGACCGGCACCGCCAAGCTGGCGAACCTGACGCGCAACCTCCAACTGCTCGACATCGACGTGCCGGAGACGGAATACGCCAGATATCGTCCCCACACGCTGGTGCAGGAGCTGGTGTGAAACTCCATATTCTTGCGGTCACACGAAGGAATGGACATTCTATATTGACGATATGATGGAATTAATATTCCATACGTTTCCGGAACGGAACGGAAGCCTGACGGCGCCAATGGGGAGCAGCGCGGTGGATTTGCCTCTGCCAGGCCTCGCAAGGACTGATCAAACAGCGCTTGCATCGATCTGTTCGATGCATTATCAAAACATGGCAATTGTTTTTTATTGATAAAGTTCTGTTTTGGACCACGCCTATCCGGACGGAGCTTCCGTATCGTTCACCGGGCGACTTAGGGAGGAAACCTCATGAAATTCGTGACCAGCATTCTCAACCGCCGCGCCGTCATGGCGCTGGCAGCAGCTTCGATGCTCGCCGGCGTCATGCATTCGGCGCCGGTTTCGGCGGCGGACGTCACCATTCCGATCATCGTCAAGGACACCACGTCGTTCTACTGGCAGATCGTTCTGGCCGGCGCCCGCAAGGCCGGCAAGGATCTCGGCGTCAACGTGCCGGAACTCGGTGCCCAGGCTGAAACCGACGTCAACGGCCAGGTCTCGATCCTCGAGAACGCCGTTGCCAGCAACCCGGCGGCCATCGTCATTGCGCCGACCGAGTTCAAGGCGCTTGGCAAGCCGATCGATGAAGCCGCTGCCAAGGTCAAGGTCATCGGCATCGACTCCGGCGCCGACTCCAAGGCCTTCACCTCGTTCCTGACCACCGACAACGTCCAGGGCGGCCGCGTCGCTGCCGACGGCCTCGCAGCCGCCATCGGCGCCGCCAACGGCGGCAAGATCGAGGGCGACGTCGCCCTGATCACCAACGCGCCGGGCGCCGGCTCGCTCGAACAGCGCAAGCAGGGCTTCACCGAACAGCTGGCCGCCAAATATCCGGGCCTCAAGCTGGTCGCCGATAAATATGCCGACGGCCAGGCCACCACCGGCCTCAACATCGCCACCGACCTGATCACCGCCAACCCGAACCTCAAGGGCATCTTCGCTTCCAACCTGATCATGGCGCAGGGCGTCGGTCAGGCTGTCGCGGAAAACAGCCTTGGCGGCAAGCTGGCGCTGGTCGGTTTCGACAGCGACGAGAAGCTGATCAAGTTCCTCAACGACGGCGTCATTTCCGCCCTCGTCGTCCAGGATCCGTACCGGATGGGCTATGACGGCATCAAGACCGCACTCGCCGCTTCCAAGGGCGAGAAGGTCGAAGCCAATGTCGACACCGGCGCCAATCTGGTGACCAAGGACAACATGAAAGACCCCAAGATCGACGCGCTGCTCAATCCGAAGCTCTGAGCCGTCGCATCCGCAATGGTCTCCGGGGCACCTCGCCCCGGAGACAAGCTGCCGCACAAACGGCTTGGCAATCCATAAGCGTAGGCTAGGCTGTTTTCGAGACATATCCTTGTCTCGCCGCGTGCCAATCGTGAGGCCAATCTGGGAGGATTGTCATGACATCGACGGCGCAGGAACTGCATCCGGCCCCTGTGCTGGAACCGGGGCGGACCATCCTCGAATTGCGCGGGCTGGAGAAGCGCTATCCCGGCACCCACGCGCTGAAGCCGGTCGACCTCGCCTTCAAGTCCGGTGAGATCCACGCCATCGTCGGCGAGAACGGCGCCGGCAAATCCACGCTCATCAAGCTTCTGACCGGCGTCATGCCGCGCACCTCCGGAGAGATCGCCTGGGAGGGCCAGCCGGCCGCCCTGGCGACGCCGCACGAGGCGATGGCGCTCGGCATCAATGCCGTGCACCAGGAAGTCGTGCTGTGCCGTCACCTGACGGTCGCCGCCAACATGTTCCTCGGCGAGGAGAATTCGCGTTTCGGCATCCTGCAGCAGCGCGCCATGGTCAGGCAGGCGCAGACGATCATCGACGACCTCGGCTTCGACCTGCCGGCGCATGTCACGCTTGGCGACCTGACCATCGGCCAGCAGCAGTTGATAGCCGCCGCCCGCGCCACCGTGCGCGGCACCAAATTCCTGATCTTCGACGAGCCGACCGCCTACCTCACCCGCAAGGAGGCCGACCAGCTTTTCACCCTGATCCGCCGGCTGAAGGGCGAAGGCGTGACGATCATCTACATCAGCCACCGCATGGAGGAAGTGTTCGAGCTCGCCGACCGTGTTTCCGTGCTGCGCGACGGCACGCTGGTCGGCACCCGCAACATCGCCGAGACCAACGATGCCGAACTGGTCAAGATGATGATCAACCGCTCGATCGAGCAGGTCTACCACAAGGAGCATTTCACGCCGGGCGCCGCCCTCATCGAGGCGAGGAACCTGTCCGGCAAGGGCTTCGAAAACGTCTCGATGACGGTCCGCGCTGGCGAGATCGTCGGACTCTATGGCCTGATCGGCGCCGGACGCAGCGAGTTCGTCACCACGCTTTACGGCCGCCACCGCAAATCCGCCGGCCAGATCCTCTGGGAAGGCAAGGAGGTGCAGGTCAATTCCGAGCATGACGCGATCAAGCTCGGCATGGCGCTGGCGCCGGAAAGCCGTCGCGACCAGGGCCTCTGCCTCAACCTGCCGGTCGGCTTCAACCTCAACCTGCCGATCTACAAGCGTATCTCGAACAATCTGCTGATTTCGAGCACGCAGGAGAAGACGCAAGCCGATCGCCAGATCGCCGATCTGCGCATCAAGACACCGACGCGCGGCGCGCTGGCATCCAGCCTGTCGGGCGGCAACCAGCAAAAGATCGTCATCGGCAAATGGCTGGCGCACGGCGCCAAGCTGTTCATCTTCGACGAACCGACGGTCGGCGTCGATGTCGGCACCAAGGCCGAGATCTACCGCCTGTTCGGCGCACTTTTGTCAAAGGGCGCCGGCATCATCCTGATCTCGTCCTATCTGCCGGAAGTCTATGAACTCGCCGACACGCTGCATGTGTTCCGGCGCGGCAAACTGGTGGCGACGCACGGTTTTCACGCCGCCAGCCACGAGGATATTCTCACTCAGGCGCTCGCCGAGAAACAAGAAAAGCTGGGAGGACAGATATGAGCACCGAGGCGATCGCCGTCGAAAAACCGAAGCGCAACTACAACGTCCTGTTTGGGCTGACGCTTTTGGCGCTGCTGGTTCTGCTCTGGATTCTTCTCTCCGTGGCGACGACGAGCTTCGCCTCCGCCAACAACATGGCCAATCTCTTGCGCCAGGGCTCGATGATCGCCATCATGGCGGTCGGCCAGACTTTCGTCATCATCACCGGCGGCATCGACCTGTCGGTCGGCGCCGTGGTCGGTTTCGCCACGGTGGTCGTGGCCATGATGATCAATGCCGGCTTCCCCATCTGGCTCGCCATTCTGGTGACGCTGCTGGTCGGCGTCGCCATCGGCATGTTCCACGGCTTCGGCATCGTCAAGATGGGCCTGCCGCCCTTCATCATCACGCTGGCAACGCTGACCTCGCTGCGCGGCATCGGCCTTTTGATGACCAACGGCAATTCGATCAACATCAACAGCGACACCTTCACCGCCTTCTCGCGCAATTCCTTCATCGGCATCCCCAACCTGTTCTGGATGGTGATCCTGGTCGGCATTCCGGCCTATATCTTCCTGCACCACAGCCGCTGGGGCCGATACCTGTTTTCGGTCGGCTCCAACGCCGAGGCTTCGCGCCTGTCCGGCGTCAATGTCCAGCGCACCATCTACATGGCCTACACGCTGTCGGGCCTGTGCGCCGCCTTTGTCGGCGTGCTGCTGGCCGCCCGCATCGGCATCGGCAACCCGACGCAGGCCGAGGGCTGGGAGCTGCAGGCGATCGCGTCTTCCGTCATCGGCGGCACCTCGCTGTTCGGCGCCGTCGGCTCGGTGCATGGGCCGCTGCTCGGCGCCTTCATCCTGGCCACCATCAACAACGGCGCCAACCTGCTAAACGTCAATTCGTTCTGGCAGCGCATCATCACCGGCGCGCTGATCATCATCATCGTCTACTTCGACGGCCTGCGCCGCCGCGGCAAGTAGCGATCCCGCAATCAACCGCCGGCCCGCCACACCAACGGGCCGGCGATTTCATGACTGGATTAGCGCATGAAAGCCGTCCTCTGCCGTTCGCCCGGCGATCTTGTCCTTGAAGACCGGCCCGCACCAGAGGCACCGCCTCCCGGCTGGGCGCTGGTGGCGGTCAGCCATGTCGGCATCTGCGGCACCGACTACCACATTTTCGAGGGCAAGCACCCGTTCCTCGCCTATCCCCGCATCATGGGCCATGAGGTGTCGGGAACGATCGTCGAGACCGGCGACGGCGTCGATCTTGCCGTTGGTGAGCCCGTGGTGATCAACCCCTATCTTTCCTGCGGCAAGTGCATCGCCTGCCGGCACGGCAAGCCCAATTGCTGCGTCAGGATCGAGGTGCTGGGCGTGCATCGCGACGGCGCCATGTGCGAACGGATCCTGGTGCCGGCGCAAAATCTCTATCCGGCCAACGGCCTGTCGCTGGCTGACGCCGCCGCAGTCGAGTTCCTGGCCATCGGAGCGCATGCCGTGCGGCGCGCCCGCGCCGACCCCGGCGCCCGCACGCTGGTCATCGGCGCCGGCCCGATCGGGCTCGGCACCGCCATCTTCGCCCGCATCGCCGAACTCGACGTGACGCTGCTCGACATGAGCAGTGAAAGGCTCGCCTTCGCCGCAAATGAGCTTGGTTTCCAGACCCTCGACGGCTCGCGCGGCGCGGTGCCTGATCTGGTCAAGGAAGCAACATCAGGCGAAGGCTTCGATGTGGTCTTCGATGCCACCGGCAACACCCAGTCGGTGCAGTCGGCCTTTGCCCATGTCGCGCATGGCGGCACCTTGGTGCTGGTCTCTGTTGTCAAGGACGACATCAGCTTTTCCGATCCGGAATTCCACAAGCGCGAGATGACGCTGATCGGCAGCCGCAACGCCTTGCGCGCCGACTTCGATCACGTCGCCGCCTCGATCCGCAACGGCGCCGTTCCCCTGGCCAAGCTCGTCACCCATCGCACCACACTCGCCGGCACGCCGCGCGATCTGGCTCGTTGGGCACATGAGAAATCCGGCCTGATCAAGGCTGTGATCGAGGTCGGGGCATAACATGGCAGACGGCGGACCCGGCCCGAATTGACGACGCCCGCGCAGGTCGACCCCCACTCCGTCTCGGCTTCGCCGAGCCACCTCTCCCCCGATCGACGGGG
>NZ_RZTB01000620.1:0-256 GCF_003997735.1 Mesorhizobium sp. M7A.F.Ca.MR.148.00.0.0
CAGCCAGGCAGAGCGGCCACGAGATCGTCATGCAGGTGCCGCTCGAACCGTTCGATTATCCGAAGGTAAATCCGGGCCGCAACACGCTGACGGTGGCGGCGAGCGCGGATGAGAATCTGAAAAGCCTGCACTGGGCACTGTCGCGGACGACCAACTATACCGGCGTCATGAACTATATGGGCGCGCGCTTTTCCGCCGACGCGGCGGCGATGGAGCCGTTCATGGCCGAACTCGGCAAACGCGGCCTTGCCTATAT
>NZ_RZTB01000621.1:0-255 GCF_003997735.1 Mesorhizobium sp. M7A.F.Ca.MR.148.00.0.0
TCGGGCTCAGTTCTTCGAGCGAATTCAAGTCGGTGAGCGGATCAACGAGGCGGAGGTCGCGGCGACCCTTGGCGTTTCGCGTACACCTGTTCCTCACGCTCGGGTGCAATTGCAGGGCGGAGGGGTCGTAAGTTACGAGCCCAACCGCGGCTCGATTGCTCGAAGCGACCCAGCCGGGCGCTCGCCAAGATCAGGTGGGATCGCTTTCTCTCGACGAGAAAGTGATGCGCGACATGGCACTCGGTGTCCTGGATG
>NZ_RZTB01000622.1:0-255 GCF_003997735.1 Mesorhizobium sp. M7A.F.Ca.MR.148.00.0.0
ATTGCGTGCGCTTCAGCAGGTCGTAAGCGGGACCCTTGGTGTCGATGCCGCAGCCAGTGCCGTGGACGAGTGCGATGATGCCGTCGATATTGGGATAGTCGCGCAGGATGCCAGACCGGTTGACCTCGTCGGTGATGAACCGGGCGACGCTGGCAGAGCAATTCACTGACGTCAGGACGGCGATGAAGTTGCGCGTGCCGACCTTGCCGCTCGGCCGGCGGTAACCCATGAAGGTGGCCCGCTCGGCCTCGGCAA
>NZ_RZTB01000623.1:0-255 GCF_003997735.1 Mesorhizobium sp. M7A.F.Ca.MR.148.00.0.0
CGCCAAGAACGACTGGGCAGGCTTCCAGCCGGCGCTGGAGGGCGTCGTGGCGCTGGTTCGCGAGGAGGGGGCGCTGCGTGCCGATGTGCTCGGCCTAGCCCCCTATGACGCACTGATGGAGCAGTACGACCCCGGCAACCGCACCGCCGACATCACGCCAGTCTTCGCCGACCTGAAGGCTTTCCTGAAAGGCTTCGTGCCGGAGGCGCTGGCGATCCAGGACGCGCGGCTGCGCAAGCGCCCGCTGAAGCCGCT
>NZ_RZTB01000624.1:0-254 GCF_003997735.1 Mesorhizobium sp. M7A.F.Ca.MR.148.00.0.0
AAATAATTAGGATTGAGCAAGAAAAACTTATGGATCTGTTGTGGAACGGTTGCCGCCGCTGAATGCGATCAAGGCTTTTGAAGTTGCCGCCCGTGCCGGCAGCTTCACCTTGGCCGCTTCTGAACTCGGCGTGTCCTCTGCAGCGGTCAGCCAGCAGATACGCAATCTTGAGAACTGGTTCGGCAAGCAACTGTTCGTGCGCACCGGCAACCGCATCGCGCTCACCGATGCCGGCCACGCCATCTATCCACAGA
>NZ_RZTB01000625.1:0-253 GCF_003997735.1 Mesorhizobium sp. M7A.F.Ca.MR.148.00.0.0
ATGCGCCGGGCGCCATCAGGCTGCCGATCGCCACGGCCGAGGCGAACAGCAGAGCCAAGCCGCTGCGCCGGTTGACGGTTGATGCGAGGGAAGATGGCAAAGTGTTCTTGAAGTCGGACATGATTGATCTCTGTGGTTGTGAAGTCATGGCAGCGAGGCGGATTGCCTCGCCTTGGTCACATCCTCAGAAATTCTATGAAGTTTATCAAAGAACGCCTTTCGCCGTTCTCGCCAAAGCCGGGAATATTCTCTC
>NZ_RZTB01000626.1:0-253 GCF_003997735.1 Mesorhizobium sp. M7A.F.Ca.MR.148.00.0.0
GCCGGCGATCAGCTTGTCGCGCACCGGGCGGCCGTTCACATAGGCATATTGCTGCAGCGCGTTGGCGCGGGTGAAAGAGGGGATCGATACGTGGCCGGTCAGATGCACGCCATCACGCGTCGCGTCGAGGGCAATGGAATTGTCCGGAAAGTCGGCTCCCATCACCTGGGCGACACGGCGCAGGCTGCCTGCCGCGCTGTCATCCGCCGCCGGCAATTCCAGCATAGAGCGGTCCGAGCCGGCCAGCGTGAAG
>NZ_RZTB01000627.1:0-253 GCF_003997735.1 Mesorhizobium sp. M7A.F.Ca.MR.148.00.0.0
GAAAGGGATCGTCCACAACTATGCGCGGCTGGCCGACGGGCAGCTGTTCTGTGCCCAAGGCGCCATTCAAGCCGTTTCGCCTGCGTGACGCTCTCGCGTCGGGGCCGGCAAAGTGCGGCATCGACCGGCATGCTGCTGTTTCCTAGGTGAAGTACTTCGGATTACGATCTGCTGAATTGCCGTCATCGATTTCCCTAGTGAAGGAGGAAAGTGCGATGGAACTCGCTTACGACAGTCATCTGCTTGCCCGAAT
>NZ_RZTB01000628.1:0-253 GCF_003997735.1 Mesorhizobium sp. M7A.F.Ca.MR.148.00.0.0
CTGCACGCTCTGCCCGGCACCGAAGCGTTCGAGCATGACCGCCCAGCGCAGCACAGCGCCGAAGCGCCGACGCCGAGATCGCTGTCGGACATCGACGCCGAGATTTGATCTCCTGGGAAGGGAACCCTGTCCTGCCGCCGACGTTACCGATCGCCTCTCACGCATGTCGCCAGCGACACTTGCGGCAATCATGGAGACGACCGTTGAATGACAAGATATTTCCCCGCCCCATCAGGCTGAAATTCGCGCCTGA
>NZ_RZTB01000629.1:0-253 GCF_003997735.1 Mesorhizobium sp. M7A.F.Ca.MR.148.00.0.0
TCGAACTGCATATCGAACAGGGTCCGATCCTCGAGGACGAAGATATCGACATCGGCGTCGTCACTCATGGCCAGGGCCTGAAGTGGCTCCAGGTGACGCTGACCGGCAGGGAGGCACATACCGGCTCGACCCCGATGCCCAAGCGCCGCAATGCCGGGCTCGGCATGGCCCGGGTGATCGAACTGGTGCATGAGATCGCCATGGACTACCAGCCGGACGCCGTCGGCGCGGTCGCCCACATGGAGGTCTATCC
>NZ_RZTB01000062.1:0-34840 GCF_003997735.1 Mesorhizobium sp. M7A.F.Ca.MR.148.00.0.0
TCTACGGCCGCGAGATGTTCGAAACCTGGTACAAGATGATCGCGCTTGTGCAGGGTCCGCTGGATGTCTCCGGCCTGATCACCCACCGCATCGGCATCGACGATTTTCAGATCGGTTTCGATGCGATGAAGAGCGGCAGTTCCGGCAAGGTGGTGATGGACTGGTAGGGATTGCCTTGGCCGCTATTCAGGAAAAGCTGACGACAGCACCTCTGGTCCGCCGGACATTTTCCAACTAGGGGAACATGGCTGGGTGGAGAGCTATGGCTCCGCTACGTGCGCTCGCTAATCATACACGGCGACGTATCGCGGCCCACCCGGTGACGGTCGATGGGGCAATTCGCTTCAGTCGATGACGGAAACCCGGTGAACCGATGCTGAGGCCCCGACGCGATCGTCTATTTCCTATGATCTGCGATTGAGGTCGAGGTGTTGCCGCTTTCAGCGGGTAAGATGCGATAGACGACTTCCGGTACCCTTCCGGTCAGCGAAAAGGAAGGCAACGAGCCGCATTGCCTCAAGCAAAATGTTACCAATAGTGTCCTGTTCCAAAGGGGATGGACAGGTCGTGCCATTCCGGTTCGGGGGAAGGATGGCGCGGCTCAGCATGGCGACACGGTGAAGCGGCGATCGTGGAGCTTTATTGCGGCGTTGACAAGCGGCGCATTCTGGATGAGTTCGAGGCGGTAACCGGCTATTATTCGCAAGCGCGCGATCCGTCTTATGAACCGTCGTGAGCAGAGGCCGTCTGCGGGCAAGAGCCGCAGCCGCTGTTACGGCAGCGATGTCCGCGACGCGCTCATCGTGTTGTGGGAGGATTCGGAGCGGCTGGGTCCGCATCGACGCTCGCGGCGGCCAGCGCCGCCGGGCAGGAATGAGTTCGCAGTTCGCCGCTCGGTGCCAGCCCGCACCTTCGGCGATTGGAAAGATCCGCCGCCCGGCTTTGTTGAGCGCATTCGGGCACGTCTTCGTCAGGGAGCTTCGTGCAGACGATGGTGCTGACCGGATTGCCGCCGGCTGGACCGATTGCATTCCGCTCCGCACGCGCGACAGCGGCAATGTGATCATGGCGATCAAGCAGGCCCGCTCCCGGTTTCGCTGACCCTGTGCTGCTGTTTGCCGGCATCCGCCCGCACAGGAAGAGCTTGTAAAAGCGGTCAGTGCGGAAATCGAGGAGCCGTTGGTCGTCGATCTTCAGCCTGAACGCGGTCGTTTGCTGGTGCCGCAAATCGGCTGTTGCATGTACATCCCTGTCAGACGTCAGTTTTCCTCGCCTATTTTGGTGTCGAGCGCGAAGTGCTCCAACCAATTGCAAGGCTTTTTGGAAATGAGAGCGGCTTTGCGCAGGGCGCTCCGTTGTTAAGCATTCAAGCTACCAAGCCAATGACGCGCAGGTTCCACCAGGCTCGCCAGCCTTGAAGGACAGCGAAAAAAGCAGAGCACGACAGACACAACAGTGCATCAGGACGCCGCAGTCGTTGAAGATGGTGCGCTGCATCCATCCCGTGGATGCATTCGATCCAAATAATCGATTTGTTCAATCAGTTTCTCGAAAGCTAACCCTACCCTCTGTGGGAATCGGGCTCTGAGCCGCGACGCTGCCTTGCGAGCGCAGGGGCTGCACGTAGGAGAGATGATGCAACGAGAAATCGCACGCGGGTTGCTGGCCTCGTGGGTTCGCCGACCGGCGTATTTGAGCCCGTCAGTTGGTCCTCACCCGCGCCTATTGCCACCGAGCGACTTGCATGTCCCTCCGACTCGGACCAGTTCCGAGAGCTGCGACGAGTTGCGCGCCGTGTGCTCCGATCAGATGGCCGCCGGTGACGCGTTCGATGGGCCGTCCCTCTTCGAGAGGAGATGAAATGCGAACGCTGCTCGTGGATCATCATGCGGATCTTGCGCGCGCCATGCGACTTGCGCTCGGGGATGGCGGCTTCGTCGTTGATGTCGTTGGTACTCTGGAACTGGCTTCGAGTGCATTTTCTTGCGCCAGCTATGAAATTCTCCTGCTGGAATTGGCTCTGCCAGATGGCGATGGCTTGGGTTGGCTGAGGCAGTTGAGGACCCACGGGCATTCAGTTCCTGCCGTCATTATGAGCAGCCTTAACGATCTCGATAAGCGAATTGCGATCTTCAACGGAGGTGCGGACGACTTTCTGCTCAAACCCATCTCTACCGATGAGCTTATTGCCAGAATGAGAGCCATTCTGCGCCGGGCGACACAGATGACCGACCTGAGGCTCGTATTTGGCAATCTCGACTTTGATCCGGTCGCCCGCCAGGTTTTCGTTGATGGGCACCCAATGATGATCGCACGTCGCGAACTCTGTATTCTAGAGCACCTGCTTAACCGGGCAGGCCGCATCGTGCCCCGTGCGCAATTGGAAGATCACCTCTATTCATTCAACGACGACGTGTCTGCCAACGCGCTTGAAGTCGGAATTTATCGTTTACGGGGACATCTGACCAGATCAGGTGCAACGCCACGGATCAAGACCATCCGAGGCATTGGTTACATCCTAGAATTGACTGACGCCTCGTCCGCATAGTTTGTCGAATCGAAAGAAGATCTATTTTGCTGATCCTTCAACATCCTTGCCCTGCGCCCAATTGGCGGGCGATCGCCAACAAGGTTACAAGACCTGCAGTGCCCCGTTACCTGGGCCATCTCCTCTGCGCGCTTATTGTGACTTTCCCACTTGGTGTCGCGGCGCAAAACAAGCCGGACAAAGGCCCGCCGCATGCGGCTTCGAATAGCATCAACGCCACGCTGACCCTTTCCTCTTCGCTCGGGGAGACCGTTCATCTGCCCGCGCCAGCCACGACCATCTTTGTTGCTGACCCCACGATCGCGGATTTTCAGGCGCCATCGAGCAAAACAATCTTCGTCTTTGGCAAGAAATCGGGGCGGACCAGCCTATTCGCCTTGGATGGCAATGGCGAGCCTCTCGCCGAATTGCGTATCGTTGTCACGCAACCGATCGGGGATTTACGCGCCATGTTGCGGGAGCAGGTCGGCGACTATCCCATCCGCGTCAACTATACGCCGCGCGGCGCAATCCTTAGCGGGACGGCGCCCGACGCAGAGGTCGCCGACACCGCAAAAAGAGTCACTGAGCAATATCTGGGCGACGGAGCGCAAGTCGTCAACAACATCAAGGTCGCTGGATCCCTGCAAGTTAACCTCAGCGTGCGCGTAGCCGAAGTCTCACGCAGCGCCATGAAGTCACTCGGCGTCAACTTGTCCGCCTTCGGTCAAATCGGCAATTTCAAAGTGGGCGTTCTAAGCGGAAGCGCTGCAAGCGCTGGGTCTGGTTCAACCCAGGGTGGCGGTACAGCAGAAATCGGATTCGACAACGGTGCCGTCAACGTCAGCGCGGTTCTCGACGCGCTCGCCAAGGAGCATATAGCTTCCGTCCTGGCTGAGCCGAACCTCACCGCTATGTCGGGTGAAAAGGCCAGCTTTCTCGCGGGCGGCGAATTTCCCATTCCTGTCCTGCAGGAAAACAGGCAGGTATCGGTTGAATTCCGTCACTTCGGCGTCAGTCTGGAATTTGTGCCGACAGTTCTCAGCAACAATCAAATCAACATTCACGTAACGCCCGAAGTCAGTGAACTGTCGACGCAAGGTGCCGTGCAAATCAACGGAATTTCCGTGCCGGCAGTTTCCACGCGCCGAGCCGATACGGTCGTCGAACTCGCCAGCGGCCAGAGCTTCGCAATCGGCGGTCTAATCAGGCGGAACGTCAACAATGATGTCAGGGCCTTTCCCTGGCTCGGAGAACTGCCGATCCTGGGACCGCTTTTTCGCTCGACCTCGTTTCAAAAAGAGGAGTCAGAACTGGTCATTCTAGTTACGCCTTACATTGTAAGACCAGGCTCCAACCCAAACCAGATGAGCGCACCGACCGAGCGGGCGGCACCGGCTTTGAACGGAGGGGGCGCTCCGACGAATTCCGTGACAAGTCCCCCGCGAGACCGCGCTGCTATCCGTGCGGGCGCGCCAAGCGCCCAGGGCGGTCTCGGCTTCATCATCGAATAGTGTCATCCAAAGATGTTGCGTTTTATAATCCTCTTTGTCGCTCTGGCACCAAGCGTAAGTGGCTGCACAAGCACTACGCCAGTTGATGTCGAACCATCGGCACCAATGCTTGTCCGAGAGGAGACCACCGTCCTGAGGTTGCAAAGCCTGCGCGCTTCCGAACGGCAGCGTTTGCGTGTTTTCCTAGACAAGGCCAGTCGCGGCCGGTTCGATGCCATCCACCTCCTCATCAGCGGTTCGCCCCAGCTCAGCACAGGGGTAGCCCATCAGGCCAGGCAGTTGGCAATCGAAGAAGACAACATTCAATTGCGCGATCAACACGACGCCGGCTCAGTGCGAATTGAGGCGATTGTCTATCACGCCCGTCCGCCGGTCTGTCCCTCATATGGTGCCTTACCCAATGAAGAATCCTTCAAACAGCCGCTTGGTTGTTCGACAGGACATAACCTGGCCGTGATGGTCAACGATCCGCGCGATCTGCTCGACAATCAGGCCGTCAAGGCCGGCGATGGCGATCGTGCTTCTGTACCAGTTGCAACTTACAGAGCATTCGGGACGGATAAAGGTGGCTGATACCGCCCTTATCTCGGCAGCACTCCTACCGGAGATTGAAAGCTTCCAATCGCGTCCTGATTAAAATAAAAGGAACCGCTGGATGCAATATAGGCGCTATATCGAGGGCCTTAGGGCCGTTGCTGTACTTCCGGTCGTACTCTTTCATTTCGGAATTTCGGCGATCCCGGGTGGCTTTAGCGGGGTCGATATCTTCTTCGTCATCTCCGGCTACCTAACCAGCGGAAGCCTCCTGGATGACCTTGAACGCGGCCAATTTTCCATCGTCAACTTCTACTGGCGCCGTGCCCGGCGCATTCTGCCGGCGCTCGTCTTTGTGATGCTTCTCACCTGCATTGCGGCATTGTTCATTCTTCTGCCACCGGATCTGCGCGGATTCAGTCTTAGCATCATAGCTACCTCGACCTTCTGGTCGAACGTTTTCTTCTGGAAAACGTCAAGTTACTTCTCTATCGATGCCGCGCTTCTACCACTGTTGCACACTTGGCCGCTTTCCGTAGCGGAGCAGTACTACATCTTCGCACCAATCCTGATGTTCCTAATCTATCGCTACATCGGGAAGCGCTGGCTGACGACACTTCTTCCGATAATTCTCTGCAGCTTCGTAGTGGCGGTGATGGCGACATCGCTGGCACCCACCGCCGGATTCTATCTGCTGCCGACCCGAATCTGGGAACTCATGTTGGGCGCCCTGCTCATGCTCAAATGCCCCTCGCCGCTGGGCAACCGATTCCTGATGGAGTCGGTGGGGGTGGCCGGATTTGGCCTTCTCGCCATCGGGTTCTTCGCGATTTCGGCGAGTGATCCGTTCCCAGGCTACAACGCCTTGTATCCATGCATCGGAACGGCCCTTCTGATCTATGTTGGCCAAAATACCCCCTCGACGGTCGCCACCCGCATGCTCGAAGTCCGGCCGCTGGTCTGGATTGGGCTCATCTCGTATTCGTTGTATCTTGTTCACTGGCCTCTCAATGCGTTCGCGCACTATCTTTCGTTCCAAAAACTCGATCCGTTGATGACCGGTGCGATGTTGGTGGCAAGCCTCGCATTGGCTGCATTCTCCTGGAAGTTTGTAGAGCAGCCGTTTCGACAGAAGAGGGCCTTCACCTCCCCGGGGCCTATCTTCGCCTTTTCAGCGCTCGCGATCGTTGTCCTTTGTGCCGGCGGAGCGGCGGGGGCGCTCGGCAACGGCTTTCCGCAACGGTTTCCGGACTATGTCCAGCGGCGCATTTCCGTCGGGGACTGGAGGAATGGCATCTGTTTCAACGAGGGCACCAGCCGGATCGAAAGCTGGAATATGGAGGATTGCACGCGCACCAGCGGTTTTCCAACAACGGTTTTTTTGTGGGGCGACTCCTTCGCCGCGCACTATGTTTCCGGCTTGGGTGCTAACATAAATCGATTGCAGGCGAACATCGTTGAATATACGTACGCCAGCTGCGCGCCGATACTCTATTACTACCCTTACGATCGTCTTGATTGTGTCCGGTTCAATCGCAAGGCCTTGGACGTCATCTTGGAAGCGGACATCAAGACGGTTATCCTAAGCGGTAGATGGAGTGACTATGAGGTCAGAGGTTTCGACGGTCTTCAGCAAACAATCGCTACGATTCGTGCCCTGGGCGTGCGCGTGTTTGTCATCGGCCAGTCTCCGCAGTTCCCAACTGACGTCCGGAAAATTGCGTTCTTCGCCAAGCGCCAAAATCTGGACGATACGTCCTGGCCGATCGCGATGGACCCCGACATCAACGAACGTGTGCGCTCATTTACCAAAGGCGCCACATTCATCGATCCGCTGAAATTCCTGTGCAGCGCAGGACGCTGCGCCTATTCCGATAGAGGAGAGTTTTTATATTTCGACTATGGTCATTTCTCTTCAGCCGGCGCCACACTGGCAATCTCGAAATACTGGCCGGCTTTTGGCAAGGACAATGCTCTTCCCAAGACGAAGTAGCGGCTCAGCGGCTGACAAGCACCAGTACGGGTCCCAGTGATAGCTCCTGCTTCCGCAGCAGCCGCGACGATGGAGCTGTTCAGGTTTAAGGCCCCCCGATAGTGACCTGGGATGGGTGCTGCCACGCGGCTCGGACTCAGCGTGCATTATCACGTAAATGTTGAGAGAATGAATGGCGCCGCGAAGGGCAATTCCAGCCGTCCAAAGCGACAGGCGTGTCGCGGCCTCGACATTGCAGTGGCGCTTACCTAACACGGCCTCACACTGCCCTCTAAACGGCCCCGAATTTGAACTGACGGCCCCTGGCCGGTTCATCGGGCAGGTCAAGGGCTAGGCTGTAGTACACAGGGCTCATCCCTTTCAGTTTCAAGTTGGTACGATGGGCCGTGGACGGTTGATGCAGACTTCAAGATGGCGAACGAAGCTCTCCATGCGTGCGTTGTCGAGGCAAGTGCCTTTGCCATGCTCGCGACTGGAGAGATTTCAAAATGAGCCTTGTAAGCGGAGAATGCCGCCGACGCTGTTCGGCTTGCTCGTGCCCTTGACGGCGGTAGGCTCGGCAGGGCCGAGGCCAGAGTTGCCGTAGTGGTCGTAATCGACCTCGGCTGTGACCGTGAAGCCGGGAACGACCATGTAGGCGACGTTTGCAGCCACACCAGAATCCTTGAGCTGATCACCCGAGACCTGAAGGTTGAACGAAGTTTTCTCGTCAAACTCGTAAGTGGCGCCCGCCCAGAAAGCCCACTGGCCGTTCCAGATTTTGTACGAGCCGCGCCCATGATTGGCAATTGCGCCGTTTGAGTCCTCGTTGAGACTGGCATTGGAACCGTAGCCGAAGAGTCCAAACAGCGACAGCTGGTTTGTGACAGCGACGTCGACGCGGATCTTGCCGGCAAAAGCTTCGTAATTGCTGTCATAAGCCGCGACGCCGGTGATCGAGCCCCAGCCTTGCGTGTATTTCAAGCCGGCGACAACGTGCGGAATATAGCTGTCGATAGTACCGGCTGAGCCCGATCCTTGTTCGAGCGAAATCACAGTCGAAATGCCCTTGCCGGCGTCGAAGTGGTACTGAGCCACGTTGGTGTCGAAGCCGGCCGACGGAACGAGCATACTATCGAGAACGTTGCCAGCGTAGCTTACAAACGTATCGAAGGCCGACCCCTCCTTGCCAACTCGCAGGCCTCCCAGCTCGACCCAGGCAGAAGCCAGTGCGAGGCCGCTGTTGAAATCATAGTTCTGAGGACTGTCATGCGAGTTAGCGCTGTTGCCAAAATTCACGTGGGTTTCGGTATAGGTCGTCAACGCGCCGAGCTCGGTCTGCTGGCCGGTCCAAGTTTTGAACGTGAAGCGTGTGCTGTTTCGCCAAGTGCCTTGGTCCTCGCCAGTTCTCACGTCCGAGGTTCTTGCGCTGTCATACGATCGGACGTCACCCAGGCCGATATCGTAACGGACATAGCCGCCGATGCGCAGGCAGGTCTCGGTGTTGGGAATATAGGAATATCCCGAGCCGAGGACGTCGCAGATCTTGATGTACTCGGCCGGTTCCCGCTCGGCGCCAGCTGCTCGACCGACGGAAACGGTCATCAGAGCAGTTAAGCCCAGAAGAGGACTCTTGATGTACATGTCTAGATCTCCATGAAGGAATAAAAAGGATAGAGGCGAAAGAGCAAGCTTTTCCTCTAAATTTTGTGCGTGTTGTCTCCAATATGTGGACGCCAAAGCGCTTGACACGAGAGGTGAGCCAGCGTAAAAGCCACATGTACTTATAATAGTGTTTTTTGCTAGGAGATTCATTATCGTTTACATGTGAAACACTCCGGTCGGACCGCTGCAGCTCTCCGAAATAGAGCAGCAAGCGACATGCCAACCTGAAGCGTAAATGCGGCCGACACCAAAATCGGGCCGACGCGCCTTCGTCTCGCTGGAATCACTTTTTTTGAGGGTCACTGCGAAAAGCAATGTGCGACACGGTTCGCCATGTTCGATATGTGACAGTCTCGTTTAACAGCGACGGCTTCCCGTCTGACCGCAACGCAGGCCGCGCCATGCGCTACCGAGAAGGATCACTGCGCGTACGCTCCGCAAGGGCTGCGCCAGGAACAGAGGGCGTGCACGTCCGAGGCGTCGCATGGTGGCCGCAGCACCTTTTCGCCGCTGTAAGTTCGCCGTGCAGGTACATTGCGCGGCCGGAAGCGAGAGGGAGCGCACCCTGAAACGGCTGCCTACGGCTCGCCTCGAGTAATTGGCGATGAACAGCATTCTCGAGAACTTAGTCTCGACGGAAAGAGCAACGAAAGGAAGCCGCTTGGACGAGCACGATCCGAAGGAAGAACCGATCGAGACCATTTTCCGCAACGGCACAATCACTGCCGTGGGTATCCTGCTTGCCTTTTCGCTCGGCTTCCTCACTCATTGGGCCGCGAACCCCTTGCCATGGCAACTCTACGATCTGTTCGCTGTAGTGCCGATCCTGCTCGGCATCGCACTGCAGATGAGAGCGCTGTCCATGCTGCTCGACATGAGTTCCTTGCGGCGCCCCATCTACGAACGCGCCAATCGCATTTTCATGGTCGGCCTCATCCAGACCGCGTGTGGCGTCGGCATGGCCATCTTGGTCGATCTTTTCGGGATATCGGTAGGGGGCACGCTGCCCGGCGCTTGACGACAAGCCACACCGCCGCTCTTCGCTCGAAGCGACGTCAAGCCGGGGAACCTTGTGCACCCCCTAGCGGCGTCCTCCTTTCATCAAATGAGCCGACGTCAGCTTTAGAGCGTCTCGGTGGCTAAAGCCGGTATGGTTTTTCGGCCGGCAGGGAAGGCCGCTGGCTGGACCTGGATGGCGTCTGAACGAGGCTTGACAGGTCCGTTGCGTCGGACATGAATTTCGCATTGCAAAGTTCTTCCGCAGACGCCTCAAGCACACTGCACTGGCGTCACGTACTCAGACGTTGAATGCGGCACCGCACCATCACCTCAGGCGCAACCATGGCACGCGCGCTCCCCGGCGTGGTTGACCCCATCCTGTCCAAACGAGACTGCGACATAAGCGGGACGCACTGACTTAGGTCAGAGACCAGGACGAGCGCGCAACGAAAGAATGATGGATCAGCGACGTGGGATGACAGCTCCTTGCACACCTCAATCCTGACAAAGTACCGGGACCCCCGGCCGCCTTGGTATACCATCTATCCGACTGTGCCAGACTTCTCTGCGGCAGTTGGTGCTGACGATTATGAGGAATGGCTGGGGGGCCTCCCGGCCGACGAATCGGTGTCGCTCTATTTCCACTTTCCGTTTTGCCGATCCATGTGCTGGTATTGCGGCTTCCCTACCGCGGTCATCCGTCGCAACGGCCCGATCCTTAATTATTTAGCGGTGCTGCGTCAGGAGATCAGTTTGGTGTCGGAGCAAGTGCGGCAAGGGCTGCCGGTGAGCGATGTGCATTTCGGCGCGGAACGCCTCACCTTATCGGGCCAGCCGAGCACTTGGCGCTGATGGAATTTCTACGCCGCCACTTCGCTTTCAGCAAAACTGCTGCGATCGCCGTGGAGATCGATCCCCGAACGTTCACACCGGAAATGGCCGAAGCCCTGGCAGCTAACGGTGTCAACCGCGCGAGCATCGGCGTGCAGAGCTTTGATCCCGATGTGCAAAGGCGATCAATCGGATCCAGAGTAAGGTGCAGACGGCCGCTGCAGTCGAAAATCTCCGCCGGCATGGCGTTGGCCATATCAACTCCGACCTCATCTTCGGTCTATCGAAACAGACTGTGCAGTCCTGCATCCAGACCGCGATGGCTGCGGTCGCCATGCGCCCCAACCGGCTTGCGGTGTTCGGATACGCGCATATTCCTTCCGTGATAAAGAATCAGCGCCTAATCGAGCAGGCAGGTCTACCGGACGGTGATCTTCGCGCCGAACAGGCTGCAGCTGTCGCCGAGACACTGGTTGGCGCTGGCTACCGGGAGATCGGGCTCGATCATTTCGCTCCGCCGGACGACGAACTTGCGCTAGCGCAGAAGACCGGGCGCCTACGGCGTAATTCGCTGGGATACTCGGCCGATACTTGCAAAACCGTGATCGGCTTCGGCGCGTCGGCTATTGGCCGAGTCCGCGAGGGGTATGTTCAGAACGAAGTAACACGGGATTCTTACGCTCGGCACATCGCAAGTGGACGTCTGGCGACATCAAAGGGCCACCGTCTGACCGACGATGACCGGGTGCGCGCAGCGATCATCGAGCGACTGATGTGCGATTTGGAGGCCGACGTGCCGACCATCTGTGCCGCCCACGAAATCGAACCAGCTCGTTTTCTCGATTCAGTTGAGAGTTTGGTGACGCTGGCTGAGGAGGGGATCCTGGACGTCGAAAACGGCTTCATCCGCGTGCGGCCGGAGCACCGCTTTGTTGTTCGCGCCGTTGCTGCTGCATTCGATGCTTTTCTCGCGAATCGATGAGTTGAGGCCACGACGCCGAAAGGCATCAGACCTTGTTTGGCGCTCGTCGGCATGGGCTCTCGCAGAAGACTCCGCAAGCGTATGCAGGGGACTTCCACTTGACGCCGCGTTCACCATCATCTCGCCTGGGTGCGCGCGAAAGCGCACAACCCGGAGCACGCTGCTCTCGGTGTGAGGCTGTGCTCTGCAAAGCACCGGTGATCCACCCTGTCCCTGGACAGCAGCTTGATGGCGTCATCTTGGAGGACGAGAAAAGATTGTCGAGGTACGGGTACGAATTGCCTCGGTCGTCCGTTCAATCGAAAGCACTGTCTGCGGAGGCACCTCTCCTTCATGCAGTGACAGGAGATGCTGGGCGACTTCCTTATCTGCTGCGGTGAGTCGATGATTTAGGCGGAGAAAGTCCATCCAGGTGGGGGTGCGGAATGTCTCCGTCCAAAGTGACGGTGTTTGCAGATTTCGCTGGAGCGTCCAGTTTCGTGCACCGGCACGGCTCTGGACGTGTCGCCGCGTGCGCATGGAGCCCAGAAAGGCCTCGATATTTTCCTCCGATATCAAATACTCGACCTTGGCCACGATAGGGCCACTTCTGGGTTTCAGATCGAGAGCCACGTCCGGCGGATGAAAAACTGAACTTTCTTGGTCGGTTTCTTCCCAGGGACGGACCGGCAACACGATCCCCGCTGCTGCAACCAGCAACAGAGCGCCTGCGGCGCCCTCCAATGCTGAGGTCAAGGAATAGTTTTGCGCGACAGAACCCCAGATCCAGCTGCCAGCAGCCATACCGCCTGCGCTCAAGGCGTAGTAAATGGAGAGCGTGCGGCCTACAACCCACCTTGGGCTTGCCAACTGCACCGACACGTCAATGCCCGTCCAGGTGATAAGCCAACCCGCTCCGCCGAGCGCCAGCGAAATGGCCGCCACAGGAACCGACGATGTAAGGGCAAGGGAGAGGCAACAGACTGCACAAGCCACAGAGGCGAAGGCCACCAGCCTGTTTTGAGACGTGACCTTCCTCAAGAAGCCGTTGCCCATGCCCGCGATGAAAGCACCCATGCCGAAGCCGGCCAATAAGATACCGTAGACAATTGGCCCACTCTTCAACTGATCCCGGACCACGAGGGGGAGCAACGCCAGAATGGAGATGCTTGCCAATCCGAAAAGAGCGGCTCGGGCGGTCGCTGCCCTGATCTCCAAAGACATCGCCGTAAAGCGCACTCCGTCATGAATTGCCGTCGTCATTCTCTCACGAGGGAGAGGCGAAGAGCGGACCTCCCATTTGGTGCGCCATATCGCGCTTATGGGCGCCAGATCACTCACCGCAGCCAAGGCGAAAGCGGCCAGCGGCCCAAAGACGGCCAGGATCACGCCCCCCAAGGCCGGACCAACGCTGCGCACAATGTTGTATCCGACGGACATAAGCGTCACTGCGGCCGGAATGTCGCGTTTGTGAAGGATATCGCCGACCGAAGCGTGCCAAGCCGGATCATTCAAGGCAAAGCCGCAGCCGGCCAGGAAACCTAACCCGAGAATCAGCCAAGGACTGACAAATCCCAGACCCACAGAAATCATCAGCGTCGTCGACGCCGATGCTATCAGGCAGTGTCCCGCAAACATCACCCACCGGCGGCTGAAGTTGTCGGCAATGGCTCCGGCGAAAACTGAGAGGAAGAACACCGGCAATGTGGATGCGGCCTGGACGAGTGCCACCATGAGGTCGGACGCTGAAATCGTTGCCATAAGCCAACTGATGGCGACCGTTTGCACTAGCCAACCGAGGCTCGAAATCTGGGTGGCCGCCCAAATTGAGCGAAACACCTTGTTTCGAAATGGGGCGAGCGTCTTTGAAACGGGCGGTTGAGGATTTTCGCTCTGCATGAGGTATTGCTGGCCTTCGATGAGCGCTGCGATTTGAGCAAGCGGGTCGATACTTAGACATCGCGGAGCACCGCACGGAACCCAGCTCTATGGAGCTTGCCGGCGACTATTTACGTATTGAGCCATTCTCATAGTCTCATTCATGAGCAGTCCTGTGCGCAAGCATTGCTTTGCTAAATTCCCACCACAAGCGCGCCGCCGCTGAGACCCGCACCCGCTGCCGCCAAGAGGACTTTCTCGCCAGGCCGAAACGGCTGCGCCCGATGGGCCAGCGACAATGAGAGCGGGATCGTCGCGGCGGAAGAGTTGCCATATTCGGCGATCGTCTTGACGATCGAGTGATCAGCGATGCCGAGGTTCCTGCCGACCGCGTCGAAAATGCGCGCATTGGCCTGATGCGGCACGAAACGATTGAGGTCTTGCGGCCTCAGTCGGGCAGCAGTGAGCGCATCTCTCGAGCAGGCGGTCATCATCTCCACGGCCTTGCTGAATACTTCACGGCCGTCAGTGATCGTCATCCGTGTCTGCGCGAGGTCGAGGTCGGCATGGAACGGAGTGTTGCTTCCCCCGGCGGGAATCTGGATTAGCCCGTAGCGCGAGCCGTCGGAATCCACCGAAGCGCCGAGAATGCCTCGATCCGGGTCATCGCAAGGACTGATCACCATGGCGCCGGCGGCATCGGCAAACAGCACGGCGCTGGCGCGCTCGGCCAAATTGATGCGGTGGCTGAGGATGTTGGCGGCGATGACAAGGCTCGCTTTGCCGTGCAGGCGGGTGAACCCGTCGGCGAACATCAGCGCATAGATGAAGCCGGCGCAGGCGCCGGTCAGGTCGATCGCTCCGGCGCGGCCTAGCCCCAGCCGATGTGCGACCAGCGGCGCGCTTGGCGGCAGAAGGTGATCGGGCGTCGACGTGGCGAGCAAGAGTAGACCGACGTCGCCGCGGTCGATACCGGCATTGGTCAGCGCCATGTCGCCGGCAGAGGCGGCAAGGCCCGACAGCGTGTCTTCGTCTGTTGCCCAGAAGCGCGAGCGAATTCCGGTGCGCCGCTCGATCCAGCCGGGCTCAAGCCCGAGCCGGTCTTCGATTTCCGGGTTCTCGACCTTGCGCGCCGGCGCATGATGGCCGAAGCCGAGAACGCGCGACGATAGGTTCATGGCCGCGAGCCGAAGCGTTCGCCGGCCTCCTCTATCGCGTCATAGAGCCCGTCCAATTCGTCGCTGGTGATGCAATAGGGCGGCAGAAGATAGAGGACATTGCCGAGCGGGCGCACCAACAGGCCGCGCTCAAGGAAAAAAGCGCGCAGTTTTGGCCCGATCTCGGCCAGATAACCGGCTGAGCCGGTGCGTAGGTCGAGTGCCGCGATGGTGCCGGTTGTCCGGCAGTCGGTGAAATATGGATTGTCCCGGAAGCGTTGCAGCCCCGCGGCCTGCCTCGCGCTCAAGACCGCGATCCGCTCGGCCACCGGCTCGTCACGCCAGATCTCGACATTGGCAAGTGCTGCCGCGCAGGCGATCGGATTGGCGGTGTAGGAGCTCGAATGGAAAAACGTCTTCTTGCGATCCTCCGAAAAGTGAGCGTGGAAGATGGCATCGGTGGCGATCGTGGCGGCCAGCGGGATGGTACCACCGGTCAGACCTTTCGACGTGCACAAGATGTCCGGCGAGACGGACGCCTGTTCGCAGGCAAACATGGTTCCGGTGCGCCCCCAGCCGGTCATCACTTCATCGGCGATCAGCAGCGTGCCGGAGGCTTCGGCGATCCTCTTCAATTCGGCAAGAACCCAGGCCGGATACATCAGCATGCCGCCGGCGCCAAGCACCAGCGGCTCGACGATCAGCGCGGCTGCGCGCCGGTCGCTGCTAACGGCCTCGAACCGATCCAGCGTTTCCTGCTCGCGCCCGGCGGCCGGGAAGGGGATGGCGTCGACCTCGAACAGCAAAGGATCATAGGCGGCGTTGAAGACGCCGCGGGCGCCGACGCTCATCGCCCCGATCGTGTCGCCATGATAGCTGTGCTCCATGACGGCGATGCGCGAACGCGGCGCGCCGATGTTGCGGAAATAGCCGAGCGCCATCTTCAGCGCGACTTCGACTGAGGTCGAGCCACTGTCGGAATAGAACACCCGGTCGAGGCCGGCGGGTGCGATGCCGACAAGCGCCTCGGCCAGCCGTTCGGCCGGCTCGTGGGTGAAGCCCGCGAAGATGATCTGGTCGAGGCTCGACGCGGTCGTCTCGATGGCCTTCATGATGCGGGGGTGGCGATGGCCATGGGTGACGACCCACCAGGAAGAAATCGCATCGAGGATGCGGAAGCCGTCGGCCTTGTGGAGATAGGCGCCTTCAGTCAGCACGATTTCAGGGACCGAGGGCTCTAGCGCGTGCTGCGTGAACGGATGCCAGACTCGAGACTCCGCCATCAGTCGCCTCCGGCAATCATGGCCAGGTCGAAGCCGGAAATCATTGCATCTCTCAACGTTTCACCCGTCAGCGGACCGAGGTGCGGCAGCCTACCCAGCTGCGGCACGCCGCCGAATTCCACGATTGTCCTTTGTGTATCGGCCACCTCTTCGCCAATGAAGGCAATGCCGATGAGCGGGATGGAGCGGGCTCTCAGGGCCTCGATCGACAACAGCGTATGATTGATGGTGCCAAGCGCGGTGCGGGCGCACAGTATGACCGGCAGCCGCCATTGTTCAAATATGTCAATGAACCTTGTCTGTCGATTGAGCGGCACCATCAGCCCGCCGGCGCCTTCGATGACGAGCGGTGTCGGCAGGACCGGAAATGAAAGATCGTCGGCCTCGATCGCGACGCCGTCGATTTCGGCTGATCGATGCGGCGACAGCGGCATCGTCAGTCGATAGACTTCGGGCAGCACGCGTCCGTCGGGCAAGCCGGAAAGCCGGGCGACGACCTCGCTGTCGGTCTCCTCGTTGAGGCCCGATTGCACCGGCTTCCAGTAGAAGCCGTCGAGCAGCCCGGCAAGTCCGGCCGAAAACACTGTCTTGCCAATTCCAGTGTCTGTTCCGGTGACGACGATGCGTTTGGTCATGCTGTGGCCAACACTCCGACGAGAGCCTCGACCATGGCGGAAATGTCGGCTTCGTCGACGTTGAGAGTCAGCGAAATGCGCAGGCGCGACGTACCCTCAGGCACTGTCGGCGGGCGAATGCCGCGTATGTCGAAGCCGCGTGCCTGCAGTCCTGCCGCCACCGCCATGGTGCGGCTGTTATCGCCGATCACAAGCGGCTGGATCTGCGAACCGCTGGGCATCACGCCGCAGCGTTCGGCCAATTGCCGGCTCGCGAAAGCGACACGCTCGTGCAACTGAGCACGACGCATAGGCTCGTCAGACAGAATAGTCAGCGCCTCACGTGCCGCGACTGCCATCAGCGGCGATGGTGCGGTCGCATAGATGAATGGCCGGCACCGGTTGATAAGATAGTCGCACAGTGTTCGCGGTCCGGTAACGAGCGCGCCGGATGCGCCAAGCGCCTTGCCGCATGTGTGGAGCGTGACGATGTTGTCGCGGCCTTCATACGCGGCGGCCAGTCCCCGGCCGTCCGGTCCCCAGACGCCGGTGGCATGCGCTTCATCGACGACGATGAATGCCTGGTACCGATCAGCCAGCGCGACCAGGCTCTCCACCGGCGCACGGTCGCCATCCATGCTGTAAAGGCTTTCTAAGGCGATCCACACCCGCCCCATGCCGCCTTCGGCGCGCCAGCGGGTGATTGCGTCCTCGACAGCGTCGACGTCGTTGTGCGCGGCCAGCTTGAACTCAGCGCGCCCGACCTGGGCACCCTCATGCATGCTGGCATGAGCGAGCTCGTCGAGGACCAGCAGGTCGCCTTTCTGCGGCAGGGCCGTCAGCAGAGCGAAGTTGGCGATATAGCCGCTGCCGAAGAACAGTGCACGCTCGGCTCCGAAAAATGCCGCTGCGTCCGCCTCCAGTTGCTCATGTTCCGGTGCATTGCCGCGCAACAGCCGCGATCCGGTGGCGCCCACTGGCGTGCCCCGCGCAATCGCCGTCGAAACCGCATCGCCCAGTCTTTTGGAGGCGGCAAGTCCGATATAGTCGTTCGACGAGAAGTCGAGCCCGGCGCGCGGTGCGAGCGTCCGCAACCGGTCCTTGCGCCCCAGTCCCCGCAAGGTTGCGTCATAGCGGGCAAGAATTGCCTCCTTCATTGCGTGGCGAGTTCCATAGGCTCAATGCCGAGGCGCCGGAACAGAAGGGTATCCTTGTCCTCGCCGGGATTTCCCGCCGTCAGCAGCGTGTCGCCGACAAAGATCGAATTGGCCCCGGCAAAGAAGCACAGCGCCTGCGTTTCGTCGCTCATCGCCGTCCTGCCGGCGGACAGCCTTACATAGGATTTCGGCATCATCACCCGCGCGAGCGCAACGATGCGGACGAAATCGATCGGATCGATGGCGTCGGCCGCGGCAAGCGGCGTGCCTTCGATGGGAATAAGCATGTTGATCGGCACGCTTTCCGGCGGCTCAGGCAGGTTCGCGAGCGTGACCAGCATGTCGATGCGATCGGTCTTTTCTTCTCCCATCCCGACAATGCCGCCGCAGCAGACTTTCATCCCAACCGCGCGCACGTGCCCAAGCGTTTCCAGCCGGTCGGCAAAAGTCCTGGTTGAAATAACCTCGCCATAGTAGCGCTCAGAGGTATCGATGTTGTGGTTATAGTAGTCGAGACCGGCCTGCTTCAGGCGAGCAGCTTGCTCAAGATCGAGCATGCCGAGCGTCATGCAGGTCTCCATGCCGAGGGCCTTGACGTCCTCAATCATGGCGACCACAACGTCCATGTCGCGCTCCTTGGGACTTCGCCACGCCGCGCCCATGCAATAGCGCGTTGCGCCGCCATCACGCGCCTTGGCCGCTTCGTCGATGACATGCTTGACGTCCACCAGCTTCGACGCCTTCACACCGGTTTCGTAATGCGCAGACTGGCTGCAATAGCCGCAATCTTCGGGGCCCCCGCCGGTCTTGATGCTAAGGAGCCGCGACAGCTGCACTCGGTTTCGATCGAAGTTCTGGCGGTGGATCGTCTGAGCCAGGAACAGCAGATCGTTGAATGGCATGCCGTAGATGGCCTCGGCCTCTTTGCGGTTCCATCGCGGAGGCGTTCCATCGACCGATTGCATGGTCTGGTTCACGTCGAACTCCGAGTTCATTCCAATCGTCATCGTCAAACCTTTGTTTGCTAGTCCGGTACGCCTTCTTGGCTTTGGGGCGCACTCGCTAAAGGCGAGCTGCGGCACGTCTTTCCAGCACCTCCTACGCCTGCCGAGCTGATGTTGCTCCTCACGCCGTAATCCTCAGTTCAAGTGCTTGCAGATGTTCTGGTGGTCCGGCATGTCCAGGCCGATGTCGAGGATCGGGGCGCTGTGCGTCAGCCAACCCATGGAGATGAGATCGACACCGGTCGCCGCAATCGCCGCCGCCGTTTTCGGCATCACCCGACCGGACGCCTCGGTGATCGTACGGCCATCCACTATAGAAACCGCGCGGGCAAGATCCTCGACCGACATATTGTCGAGCAGCACCGCGTCAACACCAATCGCGAGCGCTGCATCGAGCTGCTTCAGCGTGTCGACCTCGACCTCGACCTTCACCATATGCCCTGCTGCGGCGCGCGCCCGCTCTATTGCTGTGCGGATATCGCCGGCGATCGCGATGTGGTTGTCCTTTATGAGCACGCCGTCATCGAGGCCGAACCGGTGATTGGCACCGCCGCCGACGCGCACGGCGTATTTCTCCAATGCCCGCAGCCCGGGCGTCGTCTTTCGCGTCGATACAATCCTCGCCTTGTGACCGCGCACGGCCTCAACCATGGCCGCTGTGGCAGTGGCAATGCCGCTCAGCCGGCATAAGAAATTGAGGGCCGTGCGTTCGGCCGTGAGCAGGCCTCGTGCGGGTCCGGACAATCTTGCAATGGTTTCCCCGGCCCCAACCTCGCTGCCATCAGGGCGCCAGATCTGGATGTTGATCGCCGGTTCCACGAGAAGGAAGGCATACGAGACCAGATCGAGCCCGGCAACGACGCCCGCCTGCCTCGCTTTGAGCACCAACGTGGCAGTGCAATCATACGGGATAACCGCATCGGTGGTCAGGTCGCCGGATCTGCCCAGGTCTTCGAGGAGCGCAACGCGCACAATCGGTTCGATCAGGGTCGCGGGGAGGGGGGAGAATGAAGTCATATCAAGTGCTCCGTATGGTAGCCCGGCAATCGAGTGCGGCCGCGGCCCGCATTGCGCTGTGCAGTGTGAGCCGTGATGGGCGCACGTTGGCATCGTGGAGCGGGAAATCGGACCGACAGTGCGCGCCTCGACTCTCTTCCCGCCTCAGGGCCGCCGCGGCGATCATCAGTGAGACCAAAGCCGGACCAGAGGCAGCGACACTATTGGCTGCGATCGGCAGCAGGGTCGCCACCGCTTCGCGCATTGCCTCGCCGTCGCGGATGATACCCAGGGCGGCGGAGACAATCGGGCGGACCACGGAAGCGTCTGGTCGTGGAGGGACGAATGTGGAGCATCTGCGCGGTCGCCGGGTATACGACGTGCCGGCAACGCTTTCGGCAACCCAGCTCGCGGTGACCGCCGCTTCGGTGAGCGAGTTGCTGGCCAGGCGGTTGGCGCCGTGCAGGCCGGTACAGGCCACCTCACCGCAGGCCCACAATCCCTCGATGGAGCTGCGGCCGGCGCTGTCTACGGCGACGCCGCCCATGTGATAATGTGCCGCCGGGCGCACCGGGATCACGTCGGTCGCGGGGTCGATTCCTGCGCTCCGGCACAATTCGGCGATGCCTGGAAAACGCTTGCCAAATCTCGGGCCGAGACTTTGCCGTGCGTCCAGGAATACGCGGCGTCCAACGGCAAGCTGGTGCCAAATGGCGCGCGCTACGACGTCGCGAGGCGCAAGTTCACCGCCAGGTGTGTCGGCGAGGAAGCGCTCTCCTCGCTCATCGATGAGCACCGCGCCTTCGCCACGCACGGCTTCGCTCACCAGCGGCATCGGCCGGCGCGGACCGTCGAGCGCAGTTGGATGGAACTGTATGAATTCCAAGTCGGCGAGTTCCGCCCCCGCCCATGCGGCGAGCGCCAGCCCGTGACCCCATGAGCCAGCGGGGTTTGTCGTGTCGCAAAACAGCCCGCCGACGCCGCCGGTCGCCAGCACCGCGCGACGCGTGGGCAGAGCGAGCGCGCCGGCTCGTCCTGCTGCGACCACGGCGATGACCGACCCGTCCTGCACGACCAGCCGGCGGACCTCCACATTTTCGATAATGGTGATCGAGGCTGTACGCCGAACCGCGGCGACGAGCGCGCGCACCAACTCGCGACCGGTGGCGTCGCCGGCTGCATGCACAATCCGCCGTCGCGAGTGTGCCGCCTCGAGCCCAAGTCGCAACGCGCGGTCAGGGTGCTGGTCGAAGTCGACGCCGAACCTTTGGATCGTCCTAATCGCTTCGGGTGCAGCTCGTACCACTCGCCGCACCGTGGCCTCATCGCAGAGTCCGTCGCCGGCAGCTATCGTGTCGCAAAGGTGAAAATCTGGGCCGTCGTCGCCCCCGAGACTTGCCGCAAGACCGCCCTGGGCAAGTTCACTGCAGGCTCCGGTTCCAAGCGGCGCGTTGGTCAAAAGCACGACCGGTTCCGGCGCCAGATGAAGCGCCGTCATCAGGCCGGCAATGCCGCCGCCGATGACGACCGGCGCCCCGGCGATGTCGCGAACCTCCAGACTCATAGGGAAAGCATGCGCTCGACCGCGCGGCGGGCGGGGCCGGCAATTTCGGGATCAATCCGGACCTCATGCCGGTTCTGCTCGAGTGCGGCGCGAATGTTAGCCAGGTTGATGCGCTTCATGTGCGGGCACAGATTGCATGGGCGAACGAACTCGACGTCGGGATGCGCGACCGCGACGTTGTCGCTCATCGAACATTCGGTCAGAAGGACGACACGCGTCGGTTTCTCACGCTCGACATAATCCGACATCGCCGCGGTCGAGCCGGAGAACTCCGCCTCCGCGACAACGTCTGGTGGGCATTCTGGATGGGCCAGCACGATGACGCCTGGATGGGCATCGCGCAGTTCCCGGATGTCTGCTGCGGTGAAGCGCTCATGCACCTCGCAATGGCCTTTCCAGGCGATGATCTCTACGTCTGTATCGGCTGCCACGTTCCTCGCCAGATATTCGTCCGGGAGCATCAGCACACGCGCCACGCCAAGCGATTCCACCACCGCCTTGGCGTTGCCGGACGTGCAGCAGATGTCGGACTCCGCTTTTACGGCGGCGGAAGTGTTGACGTAAGTAACAACGGGGACCCCCGGATACCGCAGCCGCATTAGCCGCACGTCGTTTGCCGTGATCGATTCGGCCAGCGAGCAGCCGGCGCGGAGATCCGGGATGAGCACGGTCTTGTTCGGATTGAGCAGTTTTGCCGTCTCGGCCATGAAATGAACGCCGGCAACCACGATGATGTCGGCGTCGACCGTCACCGCCTTGTGGGCCAACGCCAGGCTGTCGCCGACGATGTCTGCCACGCAATGAAAAATTTCGGGCGTCTGGTAATTGTGCGCCAGCACCACCGCATTGCGCTCACGCTTCAGCGCTAAGATGGCTTCAATATCGCCGGCGAACGCGGGCCATTCAACGGGTGGGATCACCCGCCGGACACGCTCATACAGGGACGCAGCCATAGGTAACGCCCCAGTCATTGGCGCCTCGATTATATTCGGTTTGACAATAAGGGAATATATCTACCTTGACTATAAGTATGTCAAGCCCGCGCCAGCGGTAATTTTGTCCCGGCGATAGCCCTGTCGTCGAGGACGGCATGCCGGAAGCGATAAAGCTTCGCCGGTCGGCCGCCCGTGTCGAGGGAGGTCTCCCCGGTCTCCTCAACAAGTTCCTGCTGCTCGACCAATCTCCGGAAGTTCGGCTTGTTGATCAGCCTGCCAGCCAAAGCTTCCACGGTTCGCTGCAGTTGCAGCAGCGTGAAGGAAGGCCGCATAAGCTCGAACACGACCGGCCGGTATTTGATCTTCGAACGCAGCCGCGCGATCCCGGTTGCCAGAATACGTCGGTGGTCAGCGACCATTGGTTTGCCAGCCGCGGCCGCAATCGCGTCCCTGCCGCCACCGGCCTCCTCAATCAGAGCAGCTTCATAGAGCAACTCGTAGCGTTGGAGCGTGAGTTCCTCGTTCCAATGGCGGTCGTCGAAGCCGAAGGCTATCGCAGCGCGCTGCCGGCGCTCGCGTTGAGTGGTCGGCTCGCTGGCGCCGCCGGCCCACTCAATCAGGCGGGGCCGCAATCTATCGAGCAGCACAGGCGGCGTGCCGAAGCGGTGGTCCTCCCAGGGAAAATATTCGTACCAACTTTGCCAGCCGCACGCGGCCGAGTTCGTTGCCTGTTCCTTCCTGGTCAATGCGAGATAGCTGATTGAGATGACGCGATGGTGGCGCTCAGTGCCGATGCGATCGCGATCGGCGAAGGTGTAGAGTTGCTCGATGTATCCAAGTGCATGGCCGGTCTGCTGCTCCACCCACCCCCTCAAACCCGACTGCAGTGATCGATGCTCAAGGGCAAAAGGTCCAGAAGGGAGGGTGTCCGCATGACCGACTGTGAGGACACAGGGCTCACTGTCGTTTACGGCGACCACGACGGCAGTCAGGTCCACTTTAGCTTCGTCAGCTTTGACGGCGGCTTTGCCTTTCTTGGTTCTTCTTGTCTGAGGATCCATGTTTGCGAAAGCGGGTTGGCCCAACGGAGCGCCTTAATCGATTGAATGTAACCTTGGCAGCCAGCACGTCAACACCGGAGTACTCAAGCGCTGTTTTTAGCTCTTCGCAGTCGCACAAAAATATGCCAAACGCGACACCCGCTGTTGGTAACGTAAGGGAAGGGGCCTCGGTTGAGCGCGGCTGGTGAGATAAAAGGGATGACTCCTCCAGATATTCGATCGCGAAAAGGCCAGACGCCACTTGTATGCTTGACGGCCTACACCACGCCGGTCGCGAGGCTGCTCGATCGCCACTGCGACATCGTTCTTGTCGGCGACAGCGTCGGCATGGTGCTGCACGGCCTGTCGTCGACGCTGGGGGTCACGCTCGACATGATGATCATGCACGGACAGGCCGTTCGCCGCGGCCTTGAACACGCGCTGATGGTCGTCGACCTGCCCTTCGGTTCCTACGAGGAAAGCCCAGAGCACGCTTTCGGCAACGCTGCGCGCGTGATGGGTGAGACCGGTTGTTCAGCGGTAAAGATCGAGGGCGGCGAGACCATCGCGGAAACCATCCGCTTCCTTACCGCGCGCGGCGTACCTGTCATGGCCCATGTGGGCCTGACGCCGCAGGCGGTAAACACGTTTGGAGGCTATCGTGTGCAGGGCCGGGGAGCCGATGCAGAGCGGATCAGGCGCGACGCCAGGGCGGTAACCGAAGCGGGCGCCTTCTCCTTGGTGCTGGAAAAGATACCGGAGCAGCTTGCACGGCAGATAACCGCCGATATCGACATACCCACAATCGGCATCGGTGCCTCGCCAGCTTGCGACGGCCAGATTCTGGTGAGCCACGATATGCTCGGGCTCTTCACCTCATTTCGGCCGAAGTTCGTCAAACGCTATGCCGAGCTCGGTGAGCAGGCTGAGGCGGCAATCGCCGCTTACGCCACCGATGTGCGGAACCGGCACTTTCCGGCGGTCGAACATCTCTATGTCAACGCCTTGAAGGCCGGTGACTTCACATGAGCGTGCCGATCGCTCGGACCGTGAGCGAGCTGCGCGGCGTCGTTGCGCAATGGCGTCGCTCGGGTGCCACGATCGGTATTGTGCCGACCATGGGAGCCTTGCACGACGGGCATCTGAGCCTCGTGCGGAAGGCGCTCGAAAGGGCCGAGCGGGTGATCGTGACGCTGTTCGTAAACCCCAAGCAGTTCAACAGCCCCGCCGACCTGATTGCCTACCCTCGGACGGAAAGCGACGATGCTGCCAAGCTCGCTCTGCTGGGCACGCATCTGCTCTATGTGCCGGACACAGAGGAAATGTACCAGGTGGGCTTCGCCACGGCCGTTTCAGTGTCCGGCATCAGCGAATGCCTTTGCGGCGCATTCCGGCCCGGCCATTTCAATGGCGTGGCGACGGTCGTGGCCAAGCTCTTCCTGCAGGCCGGCGCTGACTTCGCCTTTTTTGGCGAAAAGGATTTTCAGCAACTTCAGCTTGTCAGGCGCTTGGTCCGGGATCTCGACATTCCGATCACTATTGTGCCCTGTCCGACAGTCCGCGAAGCCGATGGTCTTGCGCTATCGTCGCGTAACGTGCGGCTCTCCCCAGCCCAACGCGCCATTGCCCCAAAACTAGCATCGGTCCTGCTCGATACGGCCGAGCGGCTTGCACGCGGCTCCCCCATCCTGCCTACGCTTGATGAAGCGCGTGCAGCAATTCTGGCTGCCGGCTATCGCGAGCTCGAATACCTGGAGCTTCGCGGAGAAACAGACCTGCAATCGTTAGCAAGCCTTGACCGACCGGCACGCTTGCTTGCTGCGGCTTGGCTTGGCGACACGCGGCTCATCGATAACGTCGCAATATCACCCATTGGTAGTTGGTCAGGTGGGCGGAGCTCTCTCCAATCGGAAGCAGCACAGCAATTGCGGTGATGACGGCGGCGCGTCTGCCCTGCAGGGACAGGCCATCATTTAGAATCACGTCTCCGTCGACTTCCAGCAACCTCCGCGAGGTACGCTAAGCGCAGATGCATCGCGTATTTGAAACCTTGGTCGAGCAACTCTCTGCAAGCGTCGATGCCGTCGATCTCCATGAGGCAATGGCGTCCGCCGCAGCCGGGTTCGACTTTCCGCTCTTCGCTTATTTCACCTACCCATCCGCTTCCGGCGACAGGCCACGATTTATCTCGAATTATCCATCATCATGGACATCACATTACCTGCAACAGCGCTACCACAGCGTGGATCCCGTGATCCTGCGGGGACTGCGGGGCTGGGATACCTTCGACTGGGGTGTGGACCGCGATCACCGTTATTTGCCGACCTCTCAGCAGGAAGTCCTGGAAAAAGCAGCTGAGTTCGGCATTCGCGGCGGACTGACCATGTCGATGCATGATCATCGCGGCCGGTTCGCCGCACTGACCTTCGCCTCCAACGAGGCGCATCCGCCATTTCTGAGGTCGCTGACGCGCTACGAAAAAGCAATGCAACTGGTTGCGATCAACGTTCATATCCATGCCCGGCGCAGGCTCGCCGAAGATTGCGTGGTAGATGGCATAACGCTCACCCGGCGGGAGTTCGAGTGCCTGAAATGGGCGGCGTGCGGCAAGTCGGCCTGGGATATCAGCCAGATTCTCGGTGTCTCGAAACGCACCGTGACCTTCCATCAGGAAAACGCCAAGGCGAAGCTTGGCGTGCGAACCATCAACCAGGCCGTAGTGCGGATGGCTGCTCGGGCGAGATCCTGATCCTCTCCAAGTCTAGCTGTAAAGGTCTACAGGCTGCATTCATGACGGCTTTGCCCTTCGATTGCGTGGACACATCCCGCACGGAGACGACAATGATGCAGCTGATAACACCCGACTGCTACGCCGAGTTTGCGAGCGAACTCAAGGAAATGCACGGACTTAGGTATCGGGTTTTCAAGAAGCGGCTCGATTGGGAAGTGCAGACCGAAGGCGAAATGGAAACGGACCCGTTTGACAGCCTGAACCCCGTCTACCTGCTTCTCAAGGGGTCCGATTGGCGAACTTGCGGCTGCGTCCGCCTTTTGCCGACCACCGGACCGACAATGTTGCGCGATACGTTTCCGACGCTGCTGGATGAGATGGTGGTCCCTGCGAGTGCCGATGTCTGGGAGAGTAGTCGTTTCGCGCTCGATCTCCCTGCGACAGCGCCGAAGGCAGCTGGCGGCCTGGCCCAAGCAACCTACGAGCTCTTCGCGGGGATCATCGAATTCGGCTTGGCCAACAATCTCTCCGGGATCGTAACGGTGACAGATACGCGCATCGAAAGGATCCTTCGTCTCGCGACCTGGCCGTTGTCACGTATCGGACAGCCCAAGCAGGTCGGCAACACCGAGGCAGTCGCCGGCTTCCTCGATATTTCCTACGCCAGTCTCTTGCGCATCCGCTGGAGGGGACGCCTCAACGGGCCGGTGTTGTGGCAACCAGTTCTCATCCAATCGGCATAGCGCCTGCGGATGCTCAGCCGTGACTTGAGTTAAGTCTGCTCACGGCCGCCACCGCCGCCGTGAGGGTGAGCGGACCCGCCCCCACGAGCTTTCGACTGTTCCGGTCGATTGGCTCGCGCGGCCGGACTTTGGATTTCCGTAGGCGCAACCCGGAGTCCAGCGTGAGCACGCCAAAATGGCGCCCCTCCGCTTCGTCCAAAGAAGCCAACGTGGCTTCTGAGGTCGTCTTAGAATATTGGACCGGCCGCCGTGAGCGATCGCAACCTCAAACCTTTGCCGGTATGCCGGTTTGGCCGGACCGTCGGCCAGTCGGAGCAGTCCCCTGATAAGGACCCGAGCTGACGCGCGGTCCAACAGCGCCCGAGCCTATGCTTTGTGCATTACCGTTCGGTTGGCCATGTCGTCCAAGACCGCATGAAGAAGGCTTCCAACCTCCTGCGCAGCGAGCTCTGGCGCAATTCCTACATCGGACAATTGAATGAGCATTTTCTTGGCAGAACAGCGCCAGAACGCACTCGCCGCCTCGCCGTTCTTGGTCTCGAGGGCCTGGGCGATACTTTCGACCAATATACGTCGCCGATGCAGCGGAAATACGCAAATGTTTGATTCATGCATCAATCACCTCACAGATTCAGTTCCACAAAGAAAAACACCGGCGTCTTCAAAAGAGCCCCGCTAGCGCGGTGACGGTTCGCGGCGACATGACGAGTTCCACTTCCCCATCGACAAGCCATTGGGAGATGAGCCGCCGGACCGCATATCCGGGACCGCACATAAGGTGAACCACCATTGCTCATCCGGCTGCATTTTCCTGGGCCGTTCGACGAGGCGTTCCAGCCGAATTGACGTCCAATGACTTGATCTCTGAAAGGGCAGGGCGGTACGAATCACCCGATTGTTCCGCTGCTTACATTCCTGCGAGCTTGTGTATGAACGATTAAAGCGTGCCCGAGCCGTTCTTGGTGGCCGCCGAAGAAGGGAATCATGTCATCCGCTGCCTATCGTAGGCGGCGCGACTTCTAGCATGACTGCACTGCCCCGACAGGGCTTTGCAATCGCGCGTTTCGAAGCCTATGCTTTGGCATCGGCCGGCATTTACTTCGGTGCAGCCGACAGTAAGACGTACGCGCTCTTGCCCCGTTGGAAGAGAGCCTTGCCCGATCCCTCTTTCGCGACCAGGTGCTGAAGCCCTCACCCCGCAGGACTTCGCGCTTTTGCGACCATCGCTGCATCACGTCGAACCGGGCATCAAGGACAAGTTGGAGGTCGCGCATCAGCCGATCAAGAACGTATATTTTCCCGAGAGGGGCATCGCGTCGGTGGTCGCCACCATGACCGGCGGGCGGCAAGGTGAAGTCGGCATTGTCGGCGATGACGGGATGAAAGGAATTGCCGTCATTCTCGGAAAGGAAAGCACTACCTGGCGCCTGCCGGTTGAAAACCTTCGCCCTGCGATTAGCCCGTCGCTTCGCACCTCAGTGCTGGACTATGCCCACGCGTTCCTCATCCAATCATGCCGGACGGCACTGGTCAATGGCCACTCCAAGATCGAAGAACGGCTGGCCCGCTGGCAGCTGATGGTCCACGACCGTGCGGAAGGAGATAAGATCCTCCCGACGCATGAATTTCTGGCGACCATGCTCGCGCCCACCGCCCGGGGTCACCACGGCCCTGCAAATGCTTGAGTATCGAGGACTGGTGCACGCCAAGCGCGGCGAGATCACGATCGTGCCGGATTGATATAGCTCACACATGGCGCTTATGACAAGGAGGAGCAGCGTTATTTCGGCCTGGCCGCTGCCTGAAGCATGTCGGGTTGAAACGGGTTCAGCCGACGTCTCCTTGCCCTTCACCAGGTCGCCCAAAAGCATCAGCGGTTTTGAACGAATCGCAGCGATTGTCCGCAATCGGACATAGGCTTGAAGGCGGTCGAATTCGTGCCATAAGTCGGGTTGGTCAGGGTTCAGGGAGGAATTCGTCATGACCAATTCGTTTCACACCGTCACCGTCGAAAAAGCCGCCGAAGCCTATGTCCTTTCCAGGGGAAGGGTCCGCTTTCTCTCCATGGCGCAGGCGATCCGCACCATCCGAACACTAATGCCGGCATGCAAGGCCACCGAACGCGAGTTGGAGGAACTGTTGGCGGCCGCTTCCTTCGTTCATGCGTGCCCCTTCGACACAAAAACAGCCGATGGTGTAGAACCACGGCTGCATTCCTAAGAGGGCATGCCGCGCCATGCAGACTGTCAGAGGGCATTCGTCAGATGGTAGTCCGCTAACTTAACTGCAGAGTCTAAAGGACGTGTTCCAGCATTGCGAACTCACCGATCGCTTTGTTGCAAAGCTGCCAGCAAGCGATCGCCTCGTCCATCCGTTTGCACCATCTCATCACAGACATCATCGGCGATGCTACCTGTCCAGCATATGTCCAGCATTTCGCAAGGCGGCCAGAAGGAGCCTCGCATAGCCTGTGACATCGATCTGGGCCTGCATCGAAAGGGGCATGCTGGTCCAGTTCTCCAACGGTGCAATGAAAGGTGAGAAGGTGCCATTGACAAGGCAACAACAGCTAACAAGGCCCTCTCGGTCCAATGCCACCACACCGATCTTGTCGCCTGGATATCCAATGGCTGCGACTCGCTGGACCTCCAGGTCACCGTCCACCCGCACGTCAAAAAGAAGGCTACCACGGCTCCTCGTGGCTATCTCAGCCGCCTTCTCATCAAAGCTTGAAGAGAGCAAGCGGACGCTTTCCACCGCCATCTGGAAAATCACCAAATCCAGTTCATTCACGGCCATATGGGCATTTCCGCGCAATGGGTGGTGATTGCAATGACACATACTGCTTGTTCACAGATGTCGGTCACGAACGATCATTCGTCGGGTTCCGGTTCCGACCAACGGTGTCGCCACCTGATCGTGCTGCGGTTCGAACCTTCCTAACGCGAGCCGAGCGCGCTATGAGGTTGGAGTCTAGGTCTCGGACCTTGCCTCGCGGCTTGCTCATCTTTGGCAGACCCGCTGCAACGCCGCGCGATGGCGCAAACGCCAGATGACGCTGATCCATCGCTTGATCGTGAACTGAGCTTCTGAACACCATTGGGACAGCAGGGTGGAAGGGCTTGACCAACGCCGCCCCCGTTTTCCAAGAGGACCCGTCCTCGATTGAATCTTTCGAGCCCCGTGCGGCGCGCAGCCAAATGATGACCATCTGGACCCTGCTCGCAGACCGCAAGGCAAAGAGGGAACCTTCCAGGCAGCCAAGCTGCGCCGACGCAAAGAGCGACCTTTGGAATTCCCAAGAATTGAGCCTTCCATAGTTGCAACAGGCAACCACTGCACGAGTGTGGGAGAGCGAATCGCAAGCATTGCGTGAGGTCCTGCGCGTTTTCCCCTCTTTGCTATTTGGCACATCGTTTGCGCCGAAGTGGGCGCAGCGTTCGACCGGAGCACTGCATGGGAGAGGGAGGAGCCCCACCCCGATCCGGTCAAGGAGAGAGACGGTGTTGGTTCCAAGAGTTCCCCGCGCGATCGCAGCGCCCCGCAAGCGCCATTTTGCCCGGACCTACGTGCAGGTACTTGCCGCCATAATCCTGGGTGCCGCAATCGGCTATTTCCATTTGGAGACCGGCCACAGCCTGAAGCCGCTCGGCGATGCCTTCGTCGAGGTCGTCAAGATAATCACCGTACCTGTCATCTTCCTGACAATAGCGACCGGCATTGCCGGCATGAGCGATCTGCAGAAGGTCGGCCGAGTTGCCGCCAAGGCGATGGTCTATTTTCTCACCTTCTCGACGCTCGCTTTTGTTGTCGGGCTGATTGTCACGAATATCGTTCAGCCTGGCGCCGGCCTCAACATCGATCCGGCCTCGCTCGATGTCGAAGCCGTTAAGGGCTATGTGGCCACGGCTCACGAGCAGTCCGTGACCAGCTTCCTGATGAACATCATCCCGTCAACGATTGCCAGTGCCTTCGCGGAAGGCGACATCCTGCAAGTCTTGTTCCTCTCGGTCCTGTTCCTCTCGGTCCTGTTCGGCGCGGTCTGCCGCTACAACGGCCGCTCGCTCTTCTCTCTCGTCCGATACATCAAGGACGAGCTGCTGCTCGCAATGTCCTCCTCAGAGGCCGCGCTGGCCTCGCTCATGGAGAAGATGGAAAAGGCCGGCGCCACGCATTCGGTCGTGGGTCTCATTCCATTCAATCTGGACGGCACGAATATGATGCTCGCCGCCCTTTTCATCGCCCAAGCGACGAAAACTGATCTCCCGATCGGCTGCCGGATCCTCATGCTGTTTGTCGCATTGTTCCCTTCGAACGGAACAACCCGCATTACCGGTGCAGGCCTCGTCACAATGGCTGCAACGCTCTTTCTTGTTCCGGCCGCACCGGTCACCTCCGTGGGGCTTATTCTTGGCGTTGATCAGCTTATGTCCGAATGCCACGCGCTGACGGTTTTTCTCCGCAGCGTAGCGGCAACGCTGGCTGTCACCCGGTCCGGGGCGAGCGGGATAAACGACGATTCGGGGAGCGCCTCACTAGCGGACCGTTCAGCGCTCTGGCGGTGGACGGTCAAGTCGCCCGGCGTGGTGAACACAATTCCCCGTGCGAACGACGCTCAGCTATTGGGGTGGACCCGATGGCGCAAAGCCGTATTTGAGAAACCGCCAGATCGCACCGGCACTTTTGCGCCTGTAGCAACTGCGGGGCACGATTCAAAACTGACCCATTTTACACCAAAAAGGCGGGCCGTTGCTGCCACGCCGTCCATGGATTGGAGACTCATGTCTAAGCCGACTGCCATCACTGTCGCAGCTCTTCTTTTACTCCTCGCCTTGCTGGCGAGCCAATATAGCGCGAACCTGCACCGGCAGGCGTGGTCGACCGACAGGCAAAAGTGGAGCGGCGCATTCGACAACTATCTCCTTCGCCAATCGCCGGCAACCCGCAAGGCGATGCCGTTCTGGTCATATTCAATGACTACCACAACTGTCCGCATTGCAGACTGGCTGATATCAACTACCAAAAAGCCTTCAAGCATGAACCCAATCTGAAGCTTGTGATCAAACAGTTCCCGGTCCTGGGACCGGATTCCCAATTCCCAGCCTTCGCCGCACTCGCCTCGAGAAAACAGGGAAAGTTCGACGAATTCCACCGCGCCCTTATGATTTCCCCCAGTTGAAGGGTCACTCTCAAGATCGCAGCGCGTGTAGGCCTTGACGTTGAGCAGCTCAAGCGGGAATGCAAGATCCGGCCATCGCAGATGAAATGCACGCGTCCGCGCACTCGCGAAAGGTCTGCACTTAGACGGTACGCCCGCGTTGGTGGTCGGCGATATAGTGGCCGCCGGACCTTGTGGACATGGCCAGCTTGCAACGCTTGCATCGCCGATGCGCGCTCAAAGCGTGCTGGCTCTCGTGCGGGGCAGCATCTGTAGATCGGCCACGCTGTTGTTGCCGGAGCGTGCCGTTTGTGGCAGCTGGCTTGCTGTCGCTCCTCGTAATCTTGTTGCGGTCATCCAGCTGCCGTGGGCGCCAACAACAATCCTGAGCGCCCGCGCCTGAAGTCGCTGGCCGGGTGCTCGTGAACCGAGCCCGCTTTTCTTCGGCAAGCTCAGGCGGTCTTGGCCCTGCGGCATCGCCCCCTGGCGCGGGGCAGCCTTCGGCTGCTGACGGTCGCCGGCCTGTCGGCCGGCGTCTTTCTATTGTGGCCTTCCCCCTGGCGCAGGGTGGGCAGCACTCCCTTCTAGGCCCGCCGCGGCGTCCCGCAACCCTTCGCTTGTCGCTTTCGGGTCCTCCACTCCGTTCCGGTCCTGCTGATGCAGTCTGCCTCCGACGGCGGGCCTTTCCGGTCGCTTTTGCCGCCCACCCCGCTTCCGGGGAGGGCGCGCGATTGTAGAGCGGAGGACATCACGATGCGTGCAAACAACAAACGTTGCGGCAGCCGACAGGCTGGCGCAGACAGTGGCGGGCGCACCGGCGCCAGCCTTTATCAGGAAATCACCGACCGCATCATTGCCGAACTGGAGCGCGGCACCGTGCCATGGGTCAAGCCGTGGGGCAGGGCAAGGACAGGCCTCGGCCTGCCGCGGAATGCGGCCACCCAGCGCCGATATTCCGGCATCAATATCCTGATCCTGTGGGGCGCGGTCATCGAGCGTGGTTTCCCCAGCCAGAACTGGCTCACCTTCCGGCAGGCGCTTTCGCTTGGCGGCAATGTCAGAAAGGGCGAGCACGGCACCACCATCGTTCACGCTGACCGCTTTGTTCCCAAGAACGAAAAGCAACGCGCCGACACCGATGGCGACGAACCGCAGGCGGTGCCCTTCCTGAAGCGCTTCACCGTCTTCAATGTCGCGCAGTGCGATAATCTGCCCGAACATCTTTACGACGCCGGCGAGCCTCTGCCTGAGCGCGAGATTGTCCCGCAGGCCGAGGCGCTCATTCATGCAACCGGCGCTGATTTTCGCATCGGCGGCGAGCGCGCCTTCTACATGCCCGGCAGCGACACCATACAGGTGCCGCCGCAGCCGGCTTTCTTCCACCAGATCGACTATTACCGGACCTGCTTTCACGAGCTTGGCCACTGGACCGGCCACCCGAGGCGACTCGCGCGCGACCTGTCCGGCTCCTTCGGGTCCAACACCTATGCGCGCGAGGAACTCGTCGCCGAAATCGCATCAGCCTTCATCTGCAGCAGTCTCGGCATCGAGCCGACCGTGCGCCATGCCGACTACATCGGCTCATGGCTGACGGTTTTGCGCGAGGACAACCGCGCCATCTTCCGCGCCGCAAGCCATGCCTCGAAAGCCGCCGATTTCCTGCTTGGCCGCAATGTCGATGTCGAAGGTGAGGCACATGCCGAAACCGCCTATGGGACCGCGCAATCCTCACACGCGACCGCCTTGCGCCTCTGATGACGCAAAGCCGCGCGCAACCAACTCGACAGTTCTTTTGAGGTTGCCCTAACACCGATGGCCGGCGTTGGCGTGGATCGTTCATCGGACCGAGGTTCGCAAAAAAAGAGGGCGGCATTGATGCCGCCCTCTCAGACTGCTGACAAACCCCTGGCATTTGCTGGGGGTTTTTGATTCACTGGGTCATGTTGAAGCGACCCGCCCCTGAACAGACCGCGCTCGAGATGGTGACGCTGGATCAGTTGGTTCCTGCCGATCACCTTTTGCGCAAGATCGACCGTGTGATCGATTTCACCTTCATCCACGATCTGACCGCGCCGCTGTATTGCCCCGACAATGGCCGCCCGCCGCTCGACCCGACCTTGATGTTCAAGGCGCTGTTCATCGGCTACCTGTTTGGCGTTCGCTCGGAGCGGCAGCTGGTGCGCGAGATCGAGGTCAATGTCGCCTATCGTTGGTTCCTGCGACTGAAGCTGACGGACAAGGTGTTCGACGCCTCGACGTTGAGCCAGAACCGGCGGCGGCGTTACGACGACACCAGCGTGTCGCAGGCGATCTTCGACCGCATTGTTGAGCAGGCGATCCGGGCGGGCTTGGTCGACGGCACGGTGCTGTACACCGACTCCACCCATCTGAAGGCCAACGCCAACAAGGGCAAATACGATCTTGCCATGATCGCCAAGTCGCGGGCCGACTATTGGGCCGACCTCGATCGTGCGATCGACACCGAACGGGCGCTGCATGGCCAGAAGCCGCTGAAGCAGAAGGAGCGGCGGCCTGCGGTTAAGGAGACCAAGGTCTCGCGCACCGACCCCGACAGCGGCTACATGGTACGCGAGGGCAAGCCGAAGGGCTTTTTCTATCTCGACCATCGCACGGTGGATGCGGCGCACGCCATCATCACCGACACGCACACGACGGCGATCGTCCACGATTCGACCGTCTACCTGTCGAGGCTCGATCGGCAGGTGCAGCGCTTCGGCTTTGATGTCGGCGCCGTCGGGCTGGACGCCGGCTATGCCACGGCAGGCATCGCCAAAGGACTGGAGGATCGGGCAATCCGCGGTGTCACCGGTTATCGTCGCCCCAGACCGCCCAAGCCCGGCCATGATGGGTCCGTCCTCCTTCACCCATGAGCCGGCGGCTGATGGCTATCGCTGCCTACAGGGCCAGATGCTGGCCTACGCCACCACCGACCGCAATGGCTACCGCCACTACAAGAGTGACCCGGCTATCTGCCGCGACTGCCCGCTGCTTGCCTCCTGCACCAGCAATGCCAAGGCCCAACGCACCATCATCCGCCATGCCTGGGCCGATGCGAAGGAGCGCACCGACGCCAACCGGCTGACCGCATGGGGCAAGGCTATCTACCGCCGCCGCAAGGAGACCGTCGAGCGCTCCTTCGCCGACGCCAAGCAACTGCATGGTCACCGCTATGCGCGGTTCCGAAGTCTCACCAAGGTCGCCTGCCAGTGCCTGATCGCCGCCGCCGCCCAGAACATCAAAAAGATCGCCCTTTGCCTGTGCCCGAAACCCAAGCCGGCCCGCGCATGAGGCTCAATGCCTCTTGTCAAAATCTCCTGACACAAACAGTCCAAGACACTTCAATCACATAACAAAAAACCCCGCCGAAAATCGACGGGGTTTGTCAGCAGTCTGAGAGGGCGGCATTGATGCCGCCCTCTCGTTGCGAAAGCTGCCAGAGCTGGATTAGAAATCCATGCCGCCCATGCCGCCCATGCCGCCGCCGCCCATGCCGCCAGGCATGCCGCCGCCAGCCGACTCCTTCTTCGGAGCCTCCGCGATCATGGCTTCGGTGGTG
>NZ_RZTB01000630.1:0-253 GCF_003997735.1 Mesorhizobium sp. M7A.F.Ca.MR.148.00.0.0
CCGATTGTCCTAGTGCTCGGCATGGCTTGGATATTGGCATCGATCGGCGTCTATTTCCGTGACATGAGCCAGATCGTAACACCGCTGGTGACCGCCACTATGTTCCTCTCGCCGGTCTTCTTTCAGAGAACGTCGCTACCAACCTGGCTGCAACCTTGGCTTTCGCTCAATCCGCTCGCGATTCCCGTTGAGAGCTTCCGCGACGTGGTTCTTTTCGGTGTGCAGCCAAATTGGGCCGCCCTTGGCAATTACT
>NZ_RZTB01000631.1:0-252 GCF_003997735.1 Mesorhizobium sp. M7A.F.Ca.MR.148.00.0.0
GGTTCGACCGGGCTCGGCCTGCTGCGGCAGAAGAAGGTTGGCGCATTACGTCAGGCGACCCCCTCTGTCGCCTTCAGCGACATCTCCCCCCTCAAGGGGGGAGATTGCCTGCATCCTTCCAAGGATCCGCAACCCTTGGCCACACCGGCCTTGTCAGCTTCTTGTAATCGGTCACCGCCGGATTGCTGGGATACGAACTCGGCGCCGAGACATAGATGATCTCGGCGGCGATCGGCTCGAAGCCGGCGTAGA
>NZ_RZTB01000632.1:0-252 GCF_003997735.1 Mesorhizobium sp. M7A.F.Ca.MR.148.00.0.0
ATCCCGCACAGCTCTCCGGCGGCCAGCAGCAGCGCGTGGCGATCGCGCGTTGCCTCGGCATGCGGCCCAAGATCATGCTGTTCGACGAGCCGACCTCGGCGCTCGACCCCGAAATGATTTCCGAAGTGCTCGACGTCATGGTCGCGGTCGCCGAGGAAGGCATGACCATGATGGTGGTGACGCATGAGATGGGCTTTGCCCGCAAGGTCGCCCAGCGCGTGGTGTTCATGGACGCCGGCGCCATCGTCGAAA
>NZ_RZTB01000633.1:0-250 GCF_003997735.1 Mesorhizobium sp. M7A.F.Ca.MR.148.00.0.0
GCTCGCCAAGCCATTCTTTCTGTCCAAGATCATAACTGCCATTTCTCAACTTTAAACGCACAGCAAGCCCAGAAATTCCCATCAAGGAAGAGGCTTTCCGGATATAGTTGAAGGAGATCACACGTAAAAGGCCGTTGCTGGCTCGGCCCGGACGAGCTTCTTTGTTTAGTGTCCGAAACACGCGCGGAACATACTTTCTTGTCCAGCGTTAGCGCGCGCCGGACTACCCGTTCTGCGATCTCTTGTTGGC
>NZ_RZTB01000634.1:0-250 GCF_003997735.1 Mesorhizobium sp. M7A.F.Ca.MR.148.00.0.0
CTCGTCGACACGGCGCGTTTCCTGTGCGGCGATATCGTCGCCGTACGCGCCCGTCTCAATGAGAAATTCGGCGCCTATTGCTGGTTCGTCGAGACCGAGTTCGCCAGCGGCGCGCTCGGCCATCTCGACCTGACGGTTGCCGTCCGCATGGACTGGCACGAAGGGTTTCAGCTTTATGGCGAGAACGGCTCCGTCATCGCGAAAACCTTCAACCCCTGGTACTTCCGCGCCAGCGAGGTCGAAATCTTTC
>NZ_RZTB01000635.1:0-250 GCF_003997735.1 Mesorhizobium sp. M7A.F.Ca.MR.148.00.0.0
GCCTCGGCCGCCTCGATCATGATCTGCTTGGCGGTCGCCGCGAGGTCATGCTCGCACAGCGATTTGCCGACATTGGTGCCACGCGCGGCAAGAAAGGTGTTGGCCATCCCGCCACCGATGACGAGGGCATCGACCTTCTTCACCAGGTTCATCAACAGATCGATCTTGGTCGAGACTTTGGCGCCGCCGACAATGGCGACGACCGGACGAACCGGTTTTCCCAGGCCCTTCTCCAGCGCCTCAAGCTCGG
>NZ_RZTB01000636.1:0-250 GCF_003997735.1 Mesorhizobium sp. M7A.F.Ca.MR.148.00.0.0
CTCTCGACTGTCATGTTCTGCTTCTGTCGAAGGCGGTTGCACTCGATGCCTTATGCTTCATTTGCCGCGAAGACGGTAGCCATGCTGGCCGTCTTGCCCATCGGCCCGGCCCTGTGCCACCTTCGGCCGGGACGTGGCGAGCGGGGGTGGCAAATGCGCGGCGAAGTACTTCACTATGACGAGATCCAGGGCTTCGGCTTCATATCCGGGGCCGACGGCAACCGTTACACCTTCACCCGCGAGAACCTGC
>NZ_RZTB01000637.1:0-249 GCF_003997735.1 Mesorhizobium sp. M7A.F.Ca.MR.148.00.0.0
CGAGCACGCCCTTGGGCAGGAAGGTCTGGTGGATTTCGCCGATGCCCTTGAGGATCGTCGAGCTCAGCGCATCGTAGTCTACCAGGTATTTGAACGCTTGGCGTACCTCCGGCTTGGCAAGGTTGGCATTCTTCTGGTTGAGGCTGATGTAATAGACCGTGCCCTTCGGCGCGCTGGTCGAGGTCAGATCAGCATTCTTGGCGATGGCGTCGAGATCGTTCGGCTCGAGATTGCGGGCAACGTCGATGT
>NZ_RZTB01000638.1:0-249 GCF_003997735.1 Mesorhizobium sp. M7A.F.Ca.MR.148.00.0.0
GCGACTATGGTGGCGGCTTCGGACATGATCCTCTATCGATTTACGAGTGATAAATTTCGATTTTCGTCATTCGTAAATTGAAAAGAGCAACCTGTCAATGCGGAGTCGGTGTACACGTACGAATGGTGACAGATGGTGACAGAGAACCGACGAAAGTCGCGGAGGCTTTGCCCAATCGCAAAGGTCGTAACTGGAGGAGAGCAGCGACGAGGCTTAGGTCCCCCTCGCCATCTCGCGCAACCGGAATTT
>NZ_RZTB01000639.1:0-248 GCF_003997735.1 Mesorhizobium sp. M7A.F.Ca.MR.148.00.0.0
TCAGCCATACCGCGTTCGGCCATTGCTGCAGCAGGCGGCCGAGCCAGACGCTGCCTGCCTCCGGATTGGAGTGCTCGACCGAACCGCCGGGGTGAGCGATCTCGTAAGGGCTCATCGAGGCGTCGCCCACGACGATCACCTTGTAGTCCGGACCGTATTTGTGAAGGAGGTCGGAGGTCGGAATCACCTCGGTATGCCTGCGGCGATTGTCCTTCCACACGCCCTCATAGAGGCAGTTGTGGAAATAA